>CAZSBI010000125.1:0-9164 GCA_964604735.1 uncultured Flavobacteriaceae bacterium
ATTCATTTTTTCAATGTTCTCTAAAATAACATTGCTTTGTTGGTGAATTGTTTTATTCTTTTGTTTTTCAAAATACAATAAACTTAGTAGAATGCCGATAACAATACCAATAATAACATAGAAAATTCGTTTCATCATAAATTTTTCATAAAAATACGAAACTTGAAGCACTTTTGAGGTATTTCTCATTAAAAATATTAAATTTGCAAGAAAATTTGTCAAAACCCGATAATTTGGTTTGGAATTTGATTAATTAACAAAAAAAACAGAAAATGAAAAAGGTATTTTTAGCACTATTATTATCAGTTTTTGCTCTAACAAATGCACAAGATTTAGTTATGACTGTTGATAACCAAGCTGTTACAGCAGATGAGTTTGAAAGAATGTACACAAAGAATTTAGATTTGGTACAAGATGAATCTCAAAAAGACATTGATAATTATTTAACTTTGTTTACTAATTATAAGTTAGAATTGGCAGATGCATACCATTTGAGGTATGATACTTTGCCCAAATTTACTCGCGAATTAAGAAGTTACCGTCGCGATTTGGCCAAAAAATATTTATCTGATGAGGAAATTGTAGAAAAACTAATCAAAGAAGCTTACGAAAGAAAGAAATTTGATGTACGTGTGGCGCATATTCTTATTCAGGTGGCACAAGATGCCAGTCCAAAAGATACTTTAAAGGCATTCAAAAAAATTCAAAACGTTTATAATCAGGCTATAAAAAACAAAGATTTTGCTAAACTTGCCTTGCAATACTCACAAGATCCATCTGTTAAAGAAAACAAAGGCGATTTAGATTACATCAATATATTTAACACGGTTTATCCATTTGAAACAGCCGCTTATAATACACCGGTTGGCAAAATATCAAAACCGTTTAGGACACGTTTTGGTTATCATATTCTTAAAGTGATTGACAAGCGTCCTGCGCGCCCGGAGCTAGAAGTGGCACACATAATGACAATGGATAGAAAAAAGGCAGAAGGACAGGCAAATGCCAAGGAAAGAATACTTGAAATATACAATAAACTAAAAAGCGGAAAAGCCGATTTTGCCAATTTGGCTACTAAGTTTTCTGATGATAAATCGACCTCAAAATATGGAGGCAGATTACGACGATTCGGTATTAGAGAAATGATTCCGGAGTTTGAAGAGCAAGCCTATAAATTGAAAAAGGAAGGAGATATCAGTCAACCATTCAAAACAAAATACGGCTGGCATATTGTTAAATTGTTACACAAATATAGTTTGCCTACATTTGAAAAATATAGAAAAACATTAAAATATAAAATTACTCGTGACGGTCGTTCTAAATTAGGTAAAGAAAAATTGATGAAGCGCATCGAAAATCAATTTGAAATTTCTATAAAAGGCAGTTTGTCAAAAGTTAATAAATTAGTTACTGATAAATTTTTTGCAAATTTATGGGAGATTCCTAATAAGCCTATTAACAAAGAAACCTTGTTTGTGATTGACGGAAAAAGAAAAGTATCTTATAATGATTTTTTCAAATATTTGTATCGTCATCAACTTAAAAACAAACGAAAAAATATTGATAAACAGCAGATTATCAATAGATTATTTGAACAATTCAAGAAAGATGAACTGATGAAGTACTATAATGAAAATCTTGAAAATATCTATCCTGAGTTCAAAGCCATTATGCAAGAATACAAAGACGGATTGTTAATGTTTTATATTAAATCGGACAAAGTTTGGGACAAATCGGTAAAAGATACTATTGGTTTGCAAAAATTCTATAATGATAACAAGGAAATATTTAAACAACCCAAAAAATATTCGGTATTAATAGTACAAGCAAATAGTAAGAAAACGGCTAAAAAAATAGCCAAATTGTTGGACAAGAAAAAAGATTCGAAAGAATTAAAAAAACAGTTTAATGATTTGATTATCAAAGAGAAAGTGTTTAATTACAACGATAAATTTATAGTCGAACACAATCTTGATAAAAACAAAATAGTTAGATATAAAGAAAAAAATGATGCGCATACACAATATATTGTGCTAAAATTATTGCGTATAATACCTTCTGAAATTCCAGATTTTAAAGATGTCAAAGGTAGTATTACAAATGAATATCAAAAATATCTGGAAAAACAATGGTTGCAAGAACTCAAAGCAAAATATCCTGTAAAAATTAATGAAGCTAATTGGAAAAAGTTACGTGCAAAGTATAAAAAATAGTTTACTGCTATACATTATATTTATATCTGCATCTTGCCAATATTTAAGAAAAGATTTGGAGAAGACGCCTATTGCACAAGTTTACAATAATATTTTATATCTCGAAGATGTAAATCCAAAGCTTTACAAAAACAAAAATACACAAGACAGCCTCAAAAACATACGTGAATATATAGAGAGATGGGCTTACAAAACCCTTTTGACCGAGCAAGCCAAAAGAAACATTGATACTTTGTCTGTGAACAAGCTTGTCACACAATTTAAACAAGATTTGTTGATTGATACATACAAAGACCAACTTTCTGAAAAATATTTAGACACAATAGTATATGATGCCGAAATACAAAAGTCCTACGAAAACAATAAACAGTATTTTTTGGCAAGAGATCATATGGTTGATGTTTCAATTTTGGTTATCAACAAAGAAAATAGAGATAGAAACAAGTATAAAAAATGGTTCTTTTCCGACAAAATTGAATTTAGAGACAGTTTGGTAAAAAACAGTTGGCGCTTTTCAAATTTTAATATAAATAAAGGAAATTGGAAGCAATTATCCGAATTTAAAGAAGATTTTGCTGTATTTAAGCGAATAAGAGATGCTCAAATCTTAAAAAAAAGCAAAAAGTTTGTATTAACAGACAGTTTAAGTTTATATTTGGTGCTTGTAAATGATTTTGTTAAAGAAAATGATGTATTACCACTTAGTTTCATCAAAAACGATCTCAAACAATTAATCATAAACAAACGAAAACAACAAGTGATTGCCAAATTGCAAAACGAAATAAAATCAGAAGCAATAAAACAAAAAAAATACAAAATATTTAAAATAAAAAAGAATGAAGAATAGAATTAAAACAAGCATAACAATCATATTATTAATGACGAGTTTTGTATTGTTAGCACAGAAGGAAAGAATAAAAGTAGATGGCGTAACAGCAGTTGTCGGTGACCAAATTGTACTCGATTCGGAAATAGGTCAATTAAAAATCCAATTGAAACAACAAGGGGTTGACATAAAAAAAATGAATGATTGTCAGATTTTAGAACAATTATTACAAGAAAAAATGCTGATAGTCGAAGCAAAAAAAGATACATTGATTAGCGTTTCGGACAAAGAAGTCGAAAGTATGGTTGATCAACAAATTGAGTATATGAAAACGCAAATGGGCGGGTCAATAGATAAAGTATTAGAGTTTTACAATAAAAAAACCAGAAGCGAATTAGTTTCCGAATTAAAAGAACTCGATAAAAACAGAAAACTAAGTGCGCGGATGAAAGAAAAGGTAATTGCCGATGTAGATGTTAATCCCGAAGAAGTAAAAACATTTTTTGATGCTATTCCGAAGGATAAAATTCCCGAATTAAATACGCAAGTGTCAGTATATCAGTTGGTTGTAAAACCAAAGCCGGATCAGTCAGAAATAGATAAGGTAATCAAAAAGCTAAAAGATATCAAGAAAAAAGTTGAAGAAGGTTCAAGTTTTAGAGTGCAGGCCGTACTTAATTCGCAAGACCCCGGTTCGAGAGCAAACGGTGGTAAATATGTGCTCAACAGAAAATCGGCATTTGTGCAAGAGTTTAAAGACGTGGCTTTTAGTCTTGAAGAAGGACAAGTATCAGAACCTTTTAAAACCGAATTTGGTTACCATATATTATATGTAGAGCAAATCAACGGACAAGAAAGGGTAGTCAGACATATATTAATGATTCCCGAAGTAGGATTTTTAAACAACAGAGCAGCCGAAAAACAAATAGATACCATCAGAAAACGTATTGTAAATAAAGAAATTACTTTTGAAGAAGCAGCCAAAGAATTTTCAGATGATAAAGAAACCAAAGATTTAGGCGGTAAAATTGTAAATCCGAATACCGGCGAATTTATGCTCGATTTGACCACACTAGACCCAAAATTACATCAAAGAATTCAAGATTTAAAAGAAGGAGAAATTACTCCGGTCTTTTCTGAAAAAGATCGTACAGGCAAAACATTGTACAAAATTTTATATATCAAAAAACGTGTGCCCACGCATAAACTTGATTTTGTAAAAGATTTTCCAAAAGTAAAAAAAATGGCATTGGCTGAGAAAAAAGAAAAAGTTTTGTCTAAATGGATAAACGAAAAAATAAAAAATAATTACATTAAGATTAACAACGAATTTCAAAAATGTAATTTTGACAGCAATTGGAAAAAGAAATAAATACCCGAAAATAGATGAGTGACGTAAATTTAGCCAAAGAGCTACAACAAAATGTAGCCAATTTAAAAAAAGAAATAGCCAAAGTAATTGTAGGACAAGATCAAGTTATACACGAGATGATTCTTGCCATTTTAAGCGGTAGTCACGCCTTGCTTATCGGTGTGCCCGGATTGGCAAAAACTCTGATGGTACACACCTTGGCACAAGCACTTGGCTTAGATTTTAAACGCATTCAGTTTACCCCGGATTTAATGCCTTCCGATATTTTAGGTACCGAAATATTGGACGAAAACAGACAGTTTATTTTTATTAAAGGTCCTGTTTTTTCAAATATTATTTTGGCAGACGAAATCAATCGTACACCACCAAAAACACAAGCAGCCTTACTCGAAGCTATGCAAGAAAAAAGCGTTAGTATTGCCAATCGTCATTTCGATTTAGATAAACCGTTTTTTGTATTAGCCACACAAAATCCAATAGAGCAGGAGGGAACTTATCCTTTGCCCGAAGCGCAACTCGACAGATTTATGTTTGCTCTAAATTTGGATTATCCAAGTTTTGAAGAAGAAGTGGCGGTAGTAAAAGGTACAACAATTACAAACGAAGTGAAAGTTGAAAAAGCTGTTTCAAAAGAACAATTAATTGCCTATCAAGAGTTGCTAAGACGCGTTCCTGTGGCAGATAACGTTATAGAATATGCTGTGCGTTTAGTTGGTAAAACACGACCAAAATCAGAAGCGGCACCTCAAATTGTAAAAGATTATTTAGATTGGGGAGCAGGGCCACGTGCCTCGCAAAATTTAATATTGGCAGCCAAAGCCAATGCGCTTATCAATGGTAAATTTTCACCAGATATAGAAGATGTACAAGCCGTAGCCAAAGGCATATTACGACACCGAATTTTGTTAAATTACAAAGGAGAAGCCGAAGGAATAACCGTTGAAAAAATTATTGAAGAAATAAGCTAAAACTTTACATTTTCTTCTTAATAAATTTAGGCAAACGTTTCATTGCCCAAGCTACCAAACACCAACGTTTGGTGATATAGGCTACTTTCTTCTTTTTACGTATGGCATTGATGATTTGCTTAGCAGCCGTAGGCACATCCGCCATCCAAAAGGTGTCTCCTTGTGCCAATTTAGTATCTACAAAACCGGGACGAATATCGGTAATGTAAATCTTAGATTTTTTACTTTTTTGGGCTTTAATCCATAAACCTTCAACAAAATTGGCTTGAAAAGCTTTGCTTGCATTATATGACGGATTAGCGCCATTTCCTATTAGAGATGCCACAGATGACACATTGACCAGATGTCCTTTTTTCTGCTTGTAAAAATATGAATATGAAGCGGTTAGCGCTTTTGTAACGCCTATAATATTTGTTTTAAGCACAGATTCACATACTTCCCAATCTAATTCTAAATTAAATTTGCCAATACCCGAATTGACAATAATCAAATCTATTTGTCCCATTTTTTGATGAGCATGTGCAATGACACTTGGAATTAATTCTGTTTTTCTAATATCATCATGAAAGCTAAAATATTGTGTCGGATTTTCTCTTTCAATTTCATCTAATTTATCTTGACGTCTGCCGGTAATAGCAACATTATGCCCTTCCGAAACATATTGTTTTGCCAATTCACGACCAATACCCGATGTCGCCCCAAAAATTAAAATATTCATTTGTGTTATTTTGTAGTAAAAGTACAAAGAATTTTGAGATTGACAAATTATATATTTAATGTATAGTTATCAGAATTATTCAAAAATAGAATGCTGTTTTTTTTATTTTGTCAATTCAAACTTAAAATATTAACAGCTTGATAAAAATAGCGCTTTTATTAGCTTTTTATACCAATAATTGATTAAGTGTACTCATTTTCATCAAATCTTTTGCTATATTTGTCAAACTTAGTATAAGTAACATAACTAATTGTATAACATTGAATTAATCAATATCTTTAAAATATTAAATATGGCAAACAATACCGCAAAAATTATTTGGACAAAAGTTGACGAGGCGCCTGCTTTGGCAACTTATTCATTATTACCAATTATCAATGCCTTTGCAAAAGCAGCTGGCGTAAAAGTAGAAACAAAAGATATTTCGTTGGCAGGGCGTACCATCGCCAATTTTCCCGACATGCTAAAACCGGAGCAACAACAAGCAGATGCCTTGGCAGAGTTAGGCGAATTAACCCTAAAACCGGAAGCAAATATTATAAAATTGCCTAATATTAGTGCTTCAATTCCGCAGTTGCAAGAAACCATTAAGGAATTGCAAGAAAAAGGTTACAATATTCCCGATTTTCCCGAAGAACCTAAAACAGATGAAGAAAAAGCTTTACGTGCTCGTTTTGCCAAATTATTGGGAAGTGCCGTAAATCCTGTATTACGTCAAGGAAATTCAGACCGTCGTGCCGCCGAATCGGTAAAGAAATTTGCTCAAAAAAATCCACATCGTATGATGAAACCTTGGCCAACCGATTCTAAATCGCATGTGGCTAATATGAATGGAAATGATTTCTTTGGAAACGAAAAGTCAGTAAATCTTGAAGCAGATACTGATTTTAAAATCGTGTTAAAATCAAAAGACGGTAACGAAATTGTATTAAAAGACGGTTTAAAAGGATTTAAAAACGAAGTGCTTGACGGTACTTTTATGAGCAAAAACGCTTTGCGTAGTTTCTTTGCAGAACAAATTGAAGAAGCTAAGAAGGACAATTTATTACTTTCATTGCATTTTAAAGCTACTATGATGAAAGTGTCCGACCCGATTATGTTCGGACATGCCGTACAAGTATATTACAAAGATGTATTAGAAAAATATGCGACAGATTTAGAACAAATTGGTTTTAATCCAAACAACGGATTACAAGATTTGTACGATCGTTTACCACGCTTGTCCGAAGACAAACAGAAAGCTATTTTGGCTGATATTGATGCTAATTACCAAAAACAACCCGATTTAGCAATGGTTGACAGTGACAATGGTATTACCAATTTGCATGTGCCTAACAAAGTAATTATAGATGCATCAATGCCTGTGGTAATTCGTGATGGCGGACGTATGTGGAATCCGGCAGGACAATTACAAGACACCAAAGCCTTGATTCCGGATAGAACTTATGCTACTTTTTATCAAGTTGTATTTGAAGATGCCCAAAAACACGGAGCTTTTGACCCTGCAACAATGGGAACGGTACAAAATGTCGGATTAATGGCACAAAAAGCAGAGGAATACGGTTCACATCCAACCACTTTTGAAATTCCGACTGACGGAACCGTAGAAGTAATTGATCAAAACAATAAAGTTTTACTTTCATACAATGTTGAACAAGGTGATATCTGGCGTATGTCACGCACCAAAGATATCCCTGTACAAGATTGGGTAAAATTGGCTGTCAATCGCGCACGTGCTACCGGATATCCTACAATTTTCTGGTTAGACAAAGAACGCGGACACGACCGCGTAATGATTGAAAAAGTAGAAAAATACTTAAAAGACCACGACACAAACGGATTAGATATTCAAATTATGTCACCTGTCGAAGCAATGCGTTTTACTCTGCCAAGAGTACGCAAAGGATTACATACCATTTCGGTAACGGGTAACGTGCTTCGTGACTATTTAACCGATTTATTTCCTATTTTAGAATTAGGAACAAGCGCACGTATGTTGTCAATAGTGCCTTTGATTGCCGGAGGTGGTTTATTTGAAACCGGTGCAGGTGGTTCAGCCCCTAAACACGTAGAACAATTTGTAAGCGAAGGACACTTACGTTGGGATTCATTAGGCGAATTTTTGGCATTTATGTCTTCCTTAGAACATTTAAGCGAAGTATATAACAATGATAAAGCAGCGGTATTAGCCAAAACACTGGATAAAGCCATTGGCGATTACTTAGAAAATCAAAAATCACCCGGACGTAAAGTAGGACAATTAGATAATAGAGGCTCACATTTCTATTTGGCAAAATATTGGGCAGAAGCCTTGGCAGAACAAAATGATGACAAAGATTTAAAATCAACTTTTATAGATGTAGCCAAAGCAATGAATGATAACGAAGAGAAAATTGTTGCTGAAATTGCCGCCTCAGAAGGTAGTCCTTTTGATATTGGTGGTTACTATTTACCAAACGATGCATTGGCAGAACAAGCAATGCGTCCGAGCCATACATTAAACGGTATTATTGATAATATCTAATTAATAAACAAAGCATAAAAAAGGCTGTCTTTAAGGCAGTCTTTTTTTTGTTCTTTTGTGAAGACAGAGGGATATAGTGAGGTAAAAGGAGAAAGGAGCGAGGTAAAAGGGTGTTTGAAGTCCGAAGTCCGAAGTATGTCACTGTCCCGACAAGCCAAATGCCAACAGCTAAATGCCAACAGCTAAATGCCAACAGCCAAATGCCAACAGCCAAATGCCAACAGCCAAATGCCAACAGCCAAATGCCAACAGCCAAATGCCAATATTAAGAACGACGAGCTCTTTTGCGCATTTGTTTAGCTTTCTTTTTACGCATTTTTTCTTGACGTTTTTTGGCTTTTTCCTTAGCTCTTTCGGCTGCTTTTTGTCTTTTTCGTACTTTTTGACTTTGTTGGTTGGTACGACAACTTGCTTCAATGGTACGTGTGCGTCTGTAAAAATGAAAAGTAAAACTCAATCCGATATAATCGCCTTGTTGAATAACTGTTCCGGCAGAATTATTACTTGATAAATTTTCAAAAGCATATTCTCCTTCATACTGAC
>CAZSBI010000126.1:0-7126 GCA_964604735.1 uncultured Flavobacteriaceae bacterium
TTAAAGCTTATATTATTAGGTTTGGATTTTTCTATTTCAGATTTCGTTATATCTCTTTTGATATAGAAATAGGAAAATTTAAAAAAATTTACTTTGGTTTTTTCTTCTTCAAAATAATAAATTAGATATGGTGTTACAAAATGTAATAATGTATAAATAATTATTCCATATACAACTGCTTCTTCAAATTCAGTAGATCTTAAATCTAATGAAGAAGTGGCAATCAATGCCTTTGATTTATGCATTACTTTTAAGAATAGATTAATAATTTCTTTTGAATGCTTCATATTTTATCTATTGGTTTTATATAAATTGCGCTATATCATGTGCTTGGTTATTTTTTTTAGCAACTATTGATTAGCTGTTAAATAAAGTGCATAAATCCGTTCCGCTACGAATCTCACGAATATTATTCAAACTAAAATATACTCTGGCAGTTTCATTTCCTCGCAAAAAGAATTGTTTTCCTTTTCCTTCTATCCAACTGCCTTCTCGCAAAGCCACTACCGGAACATCGTTAAAATGTAAATATTCTTTGATTCTCGTTTCGCGTGTTTCGCCCATGTGTTTAAGTAGGTCGGGGGCGGGGTCTAAATAATGCGGATTGATATTAAACGGAAACACCCCCAAAGTCTTGTACGAAGGCACTTCAATAATAGGCATATCGTTAGTATTGTGCATGCTTTGTCCTGTAATGTTAGAACCTGCACTTGTGCCTAAATACGGCATCTCGTTATTAATACGTTGGCGTAGCACTTCCCATAAATCGTTTTCGTACATTTTACTGACCAGCAGAAAAGTATTGCCACCGCCTGTAAAAACTGCTTGGGCATTATTAATGGCAGATTTTGGATTGTCAAATTCGTGAATTCCTTTGACTTTGATGTTTATTGTCGCAAAAAACTTAGCTACTACTTCGGTATAAGCATCGTGGCTTAGTCCGCTTGGGCGTGCATAGGGAATAAATACAATTTCGTCTATACCATTATATAATTGAGTTAACGCCGGTTTTAGATAGGCTAAATATTTTCCGCCATAAACGGTCGATGTACTTGCTATAATTATTTTCATTTTTGTTAGTTTTTGGTTTCCAATTTGGAATTACATAACATCTTACTACTCTAATGCTGTAACAACAAGCGTTTTGGCTTTGGCTAATGCCTTGTCAATGCCTTGCGGATTTTTCCCGCCTGCCGTAGCAAAAAATGCTTGTCCGCCGCCGCCACCTTGAATTTCTTTGGCAACTTCGCGTACCATATTTCCGGCATGCAATCCGTGTTTTTCAACCAATGATTTCGATACATATATACTTACGATGGCTTTATCGCCATTTTTGACAGCAACAACAGCTATGATATTATCTAATTCTTTTCCAAAAGCAAAAAGCAAATCTTTTACGGTACCCGAGTCTAAATCCAGTTCTTTGGCTAAAAATTTGACCTCGCCGATAGTTTCAAATTCATTTTTGAGCTGTGCTTGAATAAATTGTGCTTTTTCTTTTTTAAGTTTATCTACATCTTTGCGTAATTTCTGATTATCATTTTGCAAGTTTTCGATGGTTTTTGTCAAATTAGTCGGATTTTTAAGCATTTTTTTTATGATGCTTAATTCGTTGTCTTGTTCTTGATAATATGTTTTTACGGCATCGCCCGTAATAGCTTCTATCCGTCTGATACCTGCGGCAATAGCGCCTTCGCTCTTGATTTTAAATTGCCAAATATCATTGGTGTTTTGCACATGAGTACCACCACAAAGTTCGGCGTGATTACCAAATTTAATCATTCGGACAGTGTCACCGTATTTTTCGCCAAAAAGTGCCATTGCGCCTTCTTCCATAGCCTGTGTAATCGGAATGTTTCTTTTCTCGATTAATGGTAATTTTTCTTGAATACGTGCATTGACAAAATGTTCAACTTGTTGTAATTCGTCTTCGGTTAATTTGCTGAAATGAGAGAAATCAAATCGTAGGTGCGTAGCGCTAACCAATGAACCTTTTTGCTCTACGTGATTGCCTAATATTTCGCGTAGCGCTTGATGCAATAAATGTGTGGCAGAGTGATTGGCGGCAGTTTTATTTCGCCCTTCCTTATCAACGATTGCTGTAAACGAAGCTTCTATATTTTTAGGAAGTGTTTTGCTAATATGAACAATCAGGTTATTTTCTTTTTTGGTGTCAATAATATAGGTTAGATCGCCGTTACCGTCTTTTATGAGTCCTTTGTCACCTGCCTGCCCGCCACTTTCGGGATAGAAAGGTGTCAGGTTGAAAACCAATTGATATAAATCGCCCTCTTTTTTTGAAGTAACCTTTCTGTATTTGGTTATTTTCACCGGTGTTTTTAAGGTGTCATAGCCTACAAATTCCTCTTCGTCATCGTCGCGAAGTGTAACCCAATCGTCAGTAGATACAGTAGCAGCTGCTTTTGAACGTGTTTTTTGTTTTTGCATTTCTACGTCAAACTCTTCTTCGTTAAAAGTAAATCCTTTTTCACGTAAAATAAGTGCAGTTAAGTCTTTTGGAAAACCGAAAGTATCATATAACTCAAAAACTTTGGCACCCGGAATTTGTTTACTTTTGGCAGTTTCGAGCATTCGGTTTAGCAAAATTAATCCTTGCTCCAATGTTTTTAAGAACGAATTTTCTTCTTCGCGAATGACGTTGCTTATCAATTGTTCCTGATTGATGATTTCAGGAAAAGCTTCGCCCATAACTTCTATCAATGTCGGAACCAATTTGTGTATAAATGCCTCTTTCAAATTCAGGAAAGTAAATCCGTAGCGAATAGCGCGACGTAAAATACGACGAATGACGTAGCCGGCGCCGGTATTTGACGGTAATTGTCCATCGGCAATAGCAAATGCTACGGCACGTACATGGTCTGCAATTACACGTATAGCAATGTCGGTTTTTTCATCTTTGCGGTATGCTTTACCCGATAAATCTACTATTTTTTTGATAAGTGGCATAAAAACATCCGTATCGTAATTAGATTTTACGCCTTGCAAAGTCATAGCCAAACGTTCAAATCCCATTCCTGTATCAATATGTTTGTCAGGTAGTTGCTCTAATGAGCCGTCAGCTTTTCTGTTAAATTCAATAAAAACCAAATTCCATATTTCAACAACTTCGGGGTGGTCTTGATTAACTAAATCTTTGCCGGGTATTTTAGCTTTTTCTTCCTCAGAACGCAAATCGACATGAATTTCGGACGAAGGACCACAAGGACCCGTCGCGCCCATTTCCCAAAAATTATCTTTTTTGTTTCCTAAGATAATTCGGTCTTCCGGCACTAATTTTTTCCAATGTTCGTAAGCTTCGTTGTCGCGTGCTAAGCCTTCGGGCTCATATCCTTCAAAAATAGTAACGTATAAATTATCTTTGTTAATTTTGTAAACCTCGGTCAGTAGTTCCCAGCCCCATTCAATAGCTTCTTTTTTAAAATAATCGCCAAAACTCCAATTGCCCAACATCTCAAACATAGTATGATGGTAGGTATCGATGCCGACTTCTTCCAAATCGTTGTGTTTACCCGACACGCGTAAGCATTTTTGAGTATCGGCAGCGCGTCTGTAAGCAGGCGTTTTGTAGCCCAAAAAGTATTCTTTAAACTGATTCATTCCCGCATTTGTAAACATTAATGTAGGATCATCTTTAAGCACAATTGGTGCTGATTTTACAATTTTATGGCTTTTTGATTCGAAGAAATCAAGGAAGGTTTGTCTTATCTGTTTAGAATTTAACATATTTGTTCTATTTTTTTTATTAACTTTGCACCATGCTATATTTATGTGGTGTATATTTCAAGCAACAAAAATAAACAAAATATGTCGAAACGGAAATTTATTTACGATCCGGAAACACTTTCTTATAAACAAGTGTCATCTTCTAATAAAAAAGCAGTGCTTTTGTTTATTGCAGGTGTTATTGTTGGCGTAGGTGTATTGATGTTTTTGCTCTCATCGTCAAAACCGGTAATAGAAACGCCGCGTGAGAAGGAATTGGCAAGGGAGAACGAAAATTTGAAATTAAATTATGAATTATTGAACAAAAAATTCAATAGGATAGAAACCGTTTTAAAAGATATAAAAAATCGTGATAATAACATCTACCGTACAATTTTTGAAGCCGATCCGATATCTGATGATGTAAGAACGGCAGGATATGGCGGAGTTGATATGTACAGCAACTTAGAAGGCTATACCGATTCGGATTTGATTAAACAAACAACTGCTCTGGCAGATAAGATAGAAAAGGAATTGGTAGTGCAATCGCAATCTTTTGACGAGGTGGTAAAATTAGCCAAAGCAAAAGAAAAGTTGTTATCGCATATACCTGCTATTCAACCTGTTGAAAATAAAGATTTAACACGTATGGCTTCGGGTTACGGCTGGCGTATTCATCCGATATTAAAAACACGTAGAATGCATTACGGTATGGATTTTACCGCTAAAACAGGCACGCCTATTTATGCAACCGGCGATGGAGTCATTAAGCATTCGGGCTATAAAGCAAATGGTTTTGGTATTCACGTAGTGATTAATCACGGCTATGGTTACGAATCACTATATGCTCACATGGTTAAGACAGCAGTGAGAAACGGTGAGAAAGTGAAACGCGGGCAAGTAATTGGATATGTGGGTAATACAGGTTTGTCTGCCGGCCCGCATTGTCATTATGAAGTGCATGTTAACGGCAAGAAAATCAATCCGATTAACTATTACTATAATGACTTATCCCCCGAAATGTATGAACAACTACGAAAAATGGCAAGCGACGAAAATCAATCATTAGACTAAGATGTTAGACTTACCGGACAAAATTTATTACAGAGTAAACGAATTAGCCAAGGCTTTTGAAGTAAAAGCCTCTTTGTTACGCTATTGGGAAAAAGAGTTTTCGTTTTTAATAAAACCTAAGAAAAACAGTAAGGGCGAAAGACTTTTTACCAAAAAAGATGTAGAGAGTTTTAAACTTATTTTTCATTTGGTCAAAGAAAACGGCTATACATTGGAAGGCGCTAAGAAGAAATTACGCGAAAAACGCCAAAAAGTAAACAAAAATCTTTCAGTTATTGAAAGGCTTGAAAAAATAAAAATAGAATTAACAAAAGTTAGAGATAATCTGTAATTTTTTTGTAATTTTGTAAACAATTAATTAAAAATAAATATATTATGAAAAAGACGCTTGGAATATTAGGTGTATTGGCAATTATAGCATACATAGGCTATAACTTTTTTGTCGGATTTTATAACACCGGTATAGAACATCAAGAAAATGCTAAAACAGCTTGGTCAAAAGTGGAAAGCGCTTACCAACGTAGAGCTGATCTAATTCCTAATTTGGTAGAAACCGTAAAAGGCTACGCCAAACACGAAAAAGAAACATTAGAAGCGGTGATTAAAGCAAGAGCATCTGCAACACAGACAAAAATTGACCCATCAAATATCACTCCGGAACAAATGGTAAAATTCCAACAAGCCCAACAAGGTTTAGGCGGCGCATTGAGTCGTTTGTTAGTATCGATTGAAAAATACCCTGAACTAAAAGCTGATAAACATTTCTTAGAATTGCAAAGTCAGTTAGAAGGCACGGAAAACAGAATAAAAGTAGAACGAGACAGATACAATGAAGCGGTTAACGTTTACAATAAACATATCAAAAAATTCCCCGGAAATATCTTGGCAGGCTGGTTCGATTTTAAAGAAATGACACGCTTTGAAAGTGAGAAAGGAGCTGAAAAAGCCCCAAAAGTTAAATTTTAAATCAGAAATTACAGCTAAATGACCGCAGAAGAATTCTTAACCGAAGAAGAAGAAAGACGTATTATTAAGGCAATACAAAAAGCCGAATTAAATACTTCCGGAGAAATCCGCGTGCATTTAGAATCCAATATTGAAAAACCTTCTATGCAGCACGCACAGGAGGTTTTTTATCAAATTGGTATGCAGAAAACCAAAGCAAAAAACGGTGTGCTGTTTTATGTTGATGTAGCCAATAATATATTTACTATTTTAGGCGACAAAGGCATTAATGAAACAGTCCCCGATGATTTTTGGGACAGCATCAAGAATAATATGATACAGGCATTTAAACAAGAACAATATGCCGAAGGCTTGGTCAATGGAATTTTAGAAGTGGGCAACAAACTCAAACAATATTTTCCCTACCAAACCGATGATGTTAATGAATTGTCTGACGAAATATCAAAAAGCAAATAATCTTTTGAAAAAAATACTTAAATATTTACTGATATTTTCTGTTTTACTTGTGCAAACAACTGCTTTTGGACAAGATATTTTTGGCGAATTGGTCATAGAAGAAGACGGTTTGCCCAAAAAGCCCGATTTAAGCATTGTCAAAATCACAACAGTTTATGATTATGCTCATCTGCTAAAAAAACACGAAATAGATTTACTTAATGATAAGGCACGTAAATATTACGACACTACTTCGACTCAAATTGTAATTGCAAGTATCAATCGCGTCGATAATGATATCTCATTGTATGCAACCGAATGGGCACACAAATGGGGGATTGGACAAGAAAAGGAAGGCAATGGAGTATTTATTTTGCTAGACAAAGAAAACAGAAAAGTAACTATTAGAACAGGTTACGGCATTGAGCATTTGCTTACAGACGCCTTATCAAGACGTGTCATTAATCGTGATATGTTGCCTCATTTTAGACAAGGGGATTTCTATGGTGGATTAGATGCCGGAGTAACTGCCATTCAGCAAATTATTGCCGGCGAATACAATACACATATCAATCCTGATGATGAAATTCCGATTTGGCTTATTATTTTAATCATCATTATTGTAATAATTGTTTTGTCTTCTATAATGAATAGCGGAAGCAGCTCAGGCGGTGGCTCATGGCATAATTCAGGAGGCGGACCTATTATTTTTTCAAGTAGCGGACGCAGTTCTTGGGGCTCGGGCGGCTTTGGTGGAGGCGGCAGTTTTGGCGGTGGTTTCTCCGGCGGCTTTGGCGGCGGCGGCTTTGGCGGTGGCGGTGCAACCGGCGGATGGTAGATTTGTTGGAAGTCGGAAGACGGAAGTTGGAAGACCGGAGTAGGAGGTAGTACTATTTTCGCTACCGCACGAATCCTTTCGTGTGGTTTT
>CAZSBI010000127.1:0-8305 GCA_964604735.1 uncultured Flavobacteriaceae bacterium
GGATTGCCACGCACACAAGTATTTGGTATGGCAGGTGTTTTAGATACCGGTCGTTTTGAAGCATTTATTGCAGAAGAACTAAATGTATCGCCAAAAGACGTAAAAGCAATGTTAATGGGCGGACACGGCGATACAATGGTACCGCTACCACGTTTAACAAGTGTTACAGGAATTCCTCTACCTGAATTAATGGATGCAGAAACCATCGAAAGATTGGTAGAACGTACTAAAAAAGGAGGAGGCGAAATAGTTAAATTATTAGGCACTTCTGCTTGGTATGCACCGGGCGCCGCTGCTGCCGAAATGGTAGAAGCTGTAATCTTAAACTCTCACAGAGTATTACCTGTTTGTGTAATGTTAGACGGCGAGTATGGACAAAAAGATGTTGCCTTAGGCGTACCTGTTAAATTAGGACAAAATGGCGTTGAAGAAATTATCGAATTGAAATTAAACGACGATGAAATGGCATTAATGCAAACATCTTCGGATCATGTAAAAGCAGTTATGAAAGTTTTAGATGATTTAAAATTGTTTTAAACCAAATTAATTCTAATTATTAATCCGGTAAACAATATTTGTTTATCGGATTTTTTTATACCAAAATAAATGATATTGACAAAATAATTATTAAAAGACAATAAAGTCTATAAATATTTCGGCGTTTTTGCATTTTGACAAACAATTGTCAGTTCATATTAAATATTTTTCTGTATATTTATTGTCAATTATTAATAATAAAAATATATCGCTATGAAAATTTATGATGACAAACACATTAAAAATGTTGCTTTTGTTGGAGCCCACGGTAGCGGCAAGACGACTCTTGCCGAAACGATGCTTTTTGAAGCAGGCTTATTAAAAAGAAGAGGAACTGTTGAAATAATAATACTGTATCAGATTTTACAGATATTGAAAAAGAAAGACAAACTTCAATTTTTGCAACACCACTTCATACAGAGGGGCGTAACTACAAGATTAATATTATTGATACCCCCGGTTTAGACGATTTTATTGGCGAAATAGTTTCCGCCATGCGCGTTTCAGAAACCGCTTTGATGGTAGTAAATGCAAAACACGGAGTAGAAGTAGGAACCGAAATTATTTGGGACTATATAGACAGATTTAACCGTCCAACTGTGTTTGTTATCAATCAAATTGATCATCAGGATGCTAAATATGATGAAGCTTTTAATAGTATTGTCGAATTGGCAGGAAAAAATGCCGTCAAAATTCAATTTCCTTACAAAACAGCAGATGGCAAACAAGCCATTATTGATGTTTTAAAAATGAAAATGTATGTTTTTGGACCGGATGGAGGTAAACCCGAAAAACATGACATTCCGGAAGAACATAAAGAATTAGCAGAAATGCTACATAATGAGCTTATTGAAAAAGCCGCCGAAAATGATGAAGAATTAATGGAACTTTTCTTTGAAAAAGGTAGCTTAAACGAAGACGAAATGAAATTAGGTATTAAAAAAGGAATGCTTAATTTAGAATTATTCCCTGTATTTGTAATGTCAGCAATCAATGATATGGGAAGCGGACGTTTGATGGGCTTTATAGATAATGTAACTCCATCGGCACAAGATATGCCTGCTGAACAAAGTCTGGAAGAGGAAATTATAGCACCTGATCCAAATGCTAGCAGCTCAATTTTTGTATTCAAAACAAAATTTGAACCAAATGTAGGACAAATAACCTATTTTAAAGTGAAATCCGGTGAAGTAAAATCAGGCGATAAACTTATGAATGCCAGATCCGGTGAATTAGAAAATTTAGGACAGCTATACATTATTAATGGTAAACAAAGAGAAGAAGTAGAAAAATTAGTTGCCGGAGATATAGGAGCCGTCATTAAGTTGAAAAATACGGAAACCAGCGATACATTGCACAATCCGGAACATAAAATTTCGTTTAAACCGATTAGTTTCCCGGCAGCTCGAATAAGAAAAGTAGTAAATGCAGCAAATAAAAATGAAGAAGAAAAATTACACGAAGCATTAAAGAAAATTCATATTCAAGATCCAACGGTGGTTGTTCATTATGATAAAGAAATGAAACAACAAATTTTGTCTTGTCAAGGCGAATTGCATTTGTCTATTACCAGCAAAATTTTAGAAAGTGAATACGGAATAAAACCCGAATTCTCACAACCGCGTATTTCGTACAGAGAAACTATACAACGTTCGGCATCAGCCAGTTATAGACATAAAAAACAATCAGGAGGTGCCGGTCAATTTGGCGAGGTACATTTAAAAATAGAACCCTATTTTGAAGGTATGCCGGATCCCGAAGGATTCCCTGTTCGTGGTAAAGAAGAAGTAGAATTACCTTGGGGCGGAACACTAATGTTTATAAATTCAATCGTAGGAGGTGTTATTGACACGCGTTATTTACCTGCTATCAAAAAAGGAATTTTAGAAGTTATGGAAGGCGGACCATTGACCAAATCACCCGTACGTGATGTTCGTGTAATAGTTTATGACGGAAAAATGCATCCTGTTGACTCTAATGATATTTCCTTTAAAATTGCAGGTGCGCATGCGTTTAAACAAGCATTTTTAGATGCCAGTCCAAAACTCTTAGAACCAATTTACGAAGTAAATGTAAAAATGCCGGAAGAAATGATGGGTAATGTTATGACAGATTTACAAGGACGTAGAGCCATTATTATGGGCATGGAGGGCGCCGGTAAATATCAAAAAATTAAAGCACGTGTGCCATTGGCAGAAATGTTTAGATATTCGACTACTTTACGCTCCTTAACACAAGGACGCGGTACATTCTCTTCGGAATATTCTAGTTACGAGTTAGTACCTCAAAATGTACAAGAGGAATTAATTAAAGCTAATCAAGAAGAGGAATAGTTAGTTTAGATTATATTATTATAAAATGCTAAAAAGATAAGGCTGATAAACAGTTCATCTTTTTAGCATTTTTTTTCATCTAACTTTAAAAATATTTTATAAAAACTAATTCAATTTTTTTAATCATTTTGAATTAGTTTTTTTATGTTCCTATTAAACCATCTCGCATTGCGGATAATCATATCATGTCTGCCACCTTCTACAATAATGACCGGTTTTTTGATGTTTTTAATGCCGAAAATTTGATCTTTGCTGCCGTGTATATGCACATAGTTTGGCAATGCTGTTGTCTGTTTCCATTTTAAAAGCGTTATAATTGCCCAACTCAAATATCTTGGGTCATTGACATCTAAATATCGTTTGTAAAATTTCATTTTTTTCTTAAATGATTTTGATGGTATTTTTTCTAACAAACTTAATTTTCTAAATATCCTGAACTTGGTAGGAAAAAGTTTATATAATTTGTATTTCAGAGATGTTTTAAGAAACTTTGGAAATTCATCGTGATGTTTGACCGTTGAAATGAGTATGAGTTTTTCAACAGTTATCTGTTTCGCCATTTCTTGTACAACAATGCCGCCAAATGATACGCCAAGCAAAATAGGATTGCTGTGATTAATTTGTTCCGATATCAGTCTAGAAACGTAATGCGACAAGCTTTCATCTTTCTCGGGTATTATCCAATGCATCCAATAAACATCGTAGCAGTCCGGAAGTTTAATGTATTCAAAAATACTCGGATTTGCCGCCATTCCGGGCATCATATATACAGCTTTCTTTTTCATAGAAATACTTTCTTTATGTATTCTTGATATCTTAAATTGTAGTTAATACCATTGTGTCCTTGGTTTTTTAAAGGAAAGAATTGTATTTTCTCATCTAATCGTTTTTTTAATTTTACAGATGATTCAAAATAGATAACTTTATCATTCTTGCCGTGAAAAATCACAATGGGCATTTGGCATTTTTCTAAGTAATTGCTTGTGTTTATTTTATATTTTAGAATAAAATCGGGTAAAAAAGGGTAGTTGTGGTTCATTACATCGGTTAAACTATAATATGGCGCTTGTAAAATCAGTAGTTTTGCTTTATTTCTTGAAGCAATATAAGAAGCAAGCCCGGTTCCTAAGGAATAGCCGATAATGATTATTTTTTCCTGCGGATAGTCTTTTGCCAATGCTCGATACACTGTTTCAACATCGCTTAATAATTGCTCTTGACTTGATATTTCACCCTCACTTTTGCCAAAACCTCGATAGTCAAACATAAAAATATCGTAGCCTAATTGGTTATAAATGGGTGCAATTTGTTGCCAAGATCGCAAAGAACCGCCGTTGCCGTGCAAGTAAAATACCAAGCCCTTTGAGGCTTTTACTTTAAAAAGCAACCCGTTTAGTTTAACTCCGTCATTTGTCTCAATATTTTTTTCAATAACATTTTCTCTTGCCCTAAATTGATGATTTGCTTGTAATTTTTCCGGAAAGAATAATACTTTTTCTTGATTAAAATGTAGTAAAATCAGTAGTAATCCGTAAAAAAGTGTAAAATAAACAGCGGTTTTAATAATTTTTTTCTTCATCCGGATATTTTTGCAAAGTTAGCTAATTATAAATTATATTTTATCGTCAAAAGCCAATAATTGGGTTGTACATAATATTTTGAAGTGGCAACATATAAATCATTAAGGTTTTCTTTGTTCAACGATTCAGTATTCAACATATTTGTACCGGATAAAATAAATTCCCACTTACTATCGCTTGCTTGGTAAAAAAGTTTTGCTTTTAAGAATGAGTAAGTGTTGTGTGTGCTATTGTCTTTATTGCGATAATTGTAGTAGTCGTAATCAAATTTAATCAACATTTGCTCTTTGAATAAGTTGAATTCTATTTGTGCATAAGGTTGGTCGGTTATGTATAATGTATTGCGCATCATATTGTCAAATTGACTAAAACTGATTTTATAACCAATATCAAAATTGAAAAATCCGGGCAAATTTGAACTGATTTTAGCATTATAATTATGCGATAAAGATTTGGAAATCAATAAATTGCCATTCAATATGCTGTAATATTTTGACCAATTGCCACTACCATTTAATCGATATTGCCATTTTGTATAGCGTTTTCCGTAACTAATATGCCCCGAAATATTTTCATCCGCTTGATTAATGTTTATAGGCACGGAAATCATATCGGTTTGTTCTATTTTTGTGGTGTTTTTTATACTGTTAATGGCACGAGTATAGTTTATAGAAGCAAACAAATGACTAAATTTAATCATACTATATTTCGAAAAATTTATATTTAGGCTATGATTATAAACATTTTTTAAATCGGGATTTCCTCCTTTCAAGGAATTGTAATTGCTTAATACATAGCCTCTTATATATTTTGTTACATCAGAAAAAGTATTGGTCATTTTATAATTAAACGACATTGTTTTAGAAGGACTGATTTTATATTGTAGGTTTAAATCGGGTAGGAGACTGACCTGATTCTTAGCACCGGAATTGTTGAATTGCTTGTTGTTAAAGTAGTAATAATGAAAGTTTAATCCGGGATTGATAATGAATTTTTTCCATTTTAATTTGTAGTGCATTCCTGCAAAAATATCAGAGTAAGTATAATCTGAATCATTTGTTAACAGATTGTCTTCTAGTTTATTATAACTTCCATTGTCTAACTTTTGTTCAATATTTGAATCGTATTTTTGAAGGCTTAATTCGTGTCCCAAAGAAAAATCAATATGACTTTTGGGATTAAGTATCAAGTAATAATCAAACAATGAGCTGATATTGTGTGTGTTGCTTGTCTGATGTTGCAAAATATCAAAAGTTGCTTGTGGTTGCAGGTTTATCAATGATGATGTTGCAAAAAATTCATCAGATGAAATGGCTTCAAACAAAGGCTTATCTGCTTCGTATTTATGTTGTATGGCAAAGGAAATAAGATTTTCGTTTTTCAATGTTTTGTATATTTCCATATTCTGGTTAAACGAGAACGGACTTTGATTATTTTCTGTAATATTTTGCGCCCTTATATTTGATGTAACATCTTCATTTTCATTGGTATATGATTTTTTGACAAGTACATCATATTTTAGTGCAAAATTTGGGTGCGGTTCATAAGAAGCACTTAATTTGGCAATAGCCATTTTATTGCTTTGTGTTGTTTTTGAACTGGTATTTTCGTCTATATGTCCGACAGAATATTTTTTGTTTGTTTCGGTGAGCATATCGGTTGTGTCGTAATTGAGTATTAAAAAACCACTCAAATCTAAATGTTTAGTAGCTTGAATATTATAGTTAAAAGCTCCAAATTTTGCCGTTGTAGCCAATGCCTGATCATTTTGTCTTAGTGAAAATCCCAAACTGTTTGCGTTTAATCTGACCGAAGAACCACCTTTGTGCATTAGGTTTGAAAAACCGCCGGTAAACTTAAAATAATCTCGCCAAGTCATAGGGACGCTACCGATATTATTGGCGTCAAGCAAAATATTGTAAGTGCGTTTCGGACTGTAATAAAACAGCTTTGGATGTAATAAATAGCGATTGTCTAAACCGCCGCCTGCGGATACCTCGCCAAACCAAAAATTCTTTTTTCCTTCTTTTAGTTTAATATTTATAGCATAACTATCTTCATTATTTTCAAAACGTCTTGTTTGTGAATTTTCATTATAATTTCTTAAAACCTGAACTTTTTTAACAGCATCGGCAGGAATATTTTTTGAGGCTAATTTAGAATCGCCGTCAAAAAAATCTTTACCTTCAACCATTACTTTTTTTACTTCTTTACCCTCTACTTTAACCGTTCCGTCTTTATCAACTTCGACGCCGGGTAGTTTTTTGAGTACGTCTTTTAGTTTTTTCTCATTGCCGGTTGTAAAAGAATCGGCATTGTATGATATTGTGTCGCCTTTAATGGTTACAGGCATTTCGTATTTTATTTCGACACCATCAAGCATTTCTTTATCTTCTTTTAAAACATATTTTTTATAAATATCACTTTCTTTTGCTTCAATTTTATCAACTACCGATTTGTAGCCCATAAAAGTAATTTTTACATCGTAACTGTTGTTTGCTTTAAAAACAATTTCAAAAATTCCTTTATCATCTGTAATGGCATAGCCTTGAAAAGCTTTTGTGTCTGCATTGGCAGCAACCAAACTAGCAGATTCGAGCGGATTGCCGATACTGTCCGTAATAATGCCTCTAAAATAGATGTCTTGTGACAATATATTTTGCGAAATGATAATTAAAATAAGGATAAAAATTTTCTTCATTTGAAGTTGTTATTTTTGATTAGTGAAATTTATACTTTGTTATCTCCTACGATTTTTTCTGCGTTTTCTATAAGTTTTACGCATTTCTCTCAATTTTTTGATACGTTGGTCTGCCACTTTTTCATATTCAGATTGACTGACTACTTTGCCGTCTTTTGGTGGTTTTATTTTTGATAAATTCTTTGAATTAACCAAAATTTCTTTGGCTAAGAACACATCGTTATCCATATGCAATTCTAAGATTAATCCGGGCAAACCACCGTATAATTCAGGACCTGTACCAATGGGTATTTGTGGTGTAAACCAAGCGATAATTTCTTTTTCTTCGGATTCTCGTTTTCTGTTTTTTACAGTTCTTGTTCCAATAGCTTTAATGACCAAATATTTTCCAATTTGTTTCGATTCCTTGGTTATTTTCCAATGATAAGAAGGCAAACTGTCATTTATTAGAAAAGTTTCTTCAAAAAGACGCTGCTTTTTAATATAGGTTTTGCTGTTTAAATTCGTAAAAATAGTCGATTTTGCCCCATAAGACCAGTACATTCTTCTACTGCTTTGTTTATTTGGTTTTTCTAATTCTTCTTCTTGTTTAAAAAGTGTAACTTGCTGATTAAAAGTGAGTTTGAATGTCTTATTGCTGTTTCTTTTTCGTATTTTTTGCATCATTGCAGCCCATTCGGGACGCGCTTTTAAAAGCGAATCGTTGCGTTTTTTACTTTGTTCCGTTTCAACGCGCTTATATTGGTAAGTAATTTGCCATTGTGTTTGTGCATTTATAACAGATGCAAACAATAACAAATAGATAATTAATATTTTTTTCATAACAATTTTATTAATAAGTAAATATGCTTGAATTGCTACCTTTTTTACTTCTATTATTTTTATACATTTTTTTCATCTTTTCGATGTATGCTTTTTGTTTTTTTTCAAAATCACTGCTATTGATAGCTTTTCCTTTTTCAGGTTTAATGATTTTGTTATGTTTTTTTGGATTGACAATCACTTCTTTGACCAAATATATTTTGTTATCAATTTTAATTTCCATAATCAATCCCGGCAGTCCGCCATATAATTTTGGTCCTGTTCCGACGGGAATTTGAGGTGTAAACCAAGCGATAATTTCTTGTTTTGTAATTTTTCCTTTTTTATCTTTT
>CAZSBI010000128.1:0-16256 GCA_964604735.1 uncultured Flavobacteriaceae bacterium
AAAATCACACTTCGATGCAATGGATTTTGTTTTTGATTTAGTAAAAAATAATCGCCCTCTGACAAAATCATTCATACTTGAATTACATCAACTTATATTACAGCATCAAGATTTTTCAATTGCAATTGATTCCCTTGGCAATACAGTTAAAGTGAAAGTATTAAAAGGGAAATTTAAAGTACAACCCAACAATCCTAAAAGAGATGACGGAACTATTTTTGAGTATTGCCCACCACTTCAAGTTGATTCTGAAATTGAAAAATTATTAGCAATATATCAAAAATTAGAAAGTGATAAAGTTCACCCTATCATAATTGCCGGTTGGTTTCATCATGCTTTTACACAAATACATCCTTTTCAAGATGGAAACGGAAGGATGGCAAGACTTTTAACAAGCTTGACACTGATTAAACATCAACTCTTCCCTTTAAATGTTTTAAGGTCGGAAAAACCTGATTATATTAAAGCTCTTGAACAAGCAGACAAAGGATTTCCTGACAATTTAGTTCATTTTTTTAGTAAAATTCAAAGAAGAAACATTGAATTTGCTTTAAACATACAAACAAAACCGGATTCATTAAAAGAAGTTGCAGAAATTTTTAAAGAGAAAGTTCAAACTTTAACGAGTAAACAAAAAGAAGAAAGAAAAAAATTAATTGAAAAAAACAGAAATATATTAACAAAAGAAATTTACTCAATCATAGGCGAAATACAAGAAGAATTATTTGAAGTTATCCCAAAAGATAAAGCATACATTAAAGCAATAGCGTCCAAAACAAATAATTATCACTATTATACTAGTCAAATAATTGGTTATGCGAATGAACACGATTATTTTTTTAATAAAAATCTAGATAGACGGTGGTTTAGAATTTCTTTTCATATTACAAAAGAAAAAAGATATGATATAGTAATCAGCATTCATCATTTCGGTTATTTTGATTCTGTTGTAGCCATTGGTGCTTTTATTGATTTTATTGATAAAACACACAAAAATGATAGAATAGAGCAAACAATTCCTTTGAATGTCAAGCCTTATACTGTTTCGCTGGAAAAAGAAATATCTACTAATACCAAAAGAAATATAGAAGATTACTTAAAAGATATAATAAAAATAGGTATGTCGATTGTAGTTAACGAAATAACATAAACTGCTTGCAACACAGCATATACACAATGACGGGTAAGTGCTATAATTGAAAGAAATATGAATAAATTAAATGATATAGCAATAATAAACAACAGTGCTAAAAATCTCACCACTACTCATACACTTGTCCGTTGTGTGCAAGCCCAAAATTGAAAATTTGATGAATAAAGTACTGATTTTAATATTTGTTTCTTTCGTGTTTTTATCGTGTAAATCGAATAAAAATAAAAAGCAAATAATTGAAAAAGAAAAGCAAACTCAAAAGAAAAATAAAACGGAACAAAAAGAAGCAATTGTAATCGTCGAAAATAAATCTGATTATAGCGAAAAATTTATAAACGGATTAAAAAAAATGAATGGTTTTGGCGATTTTAAATTGTCAAATAATTACTTAATACTGAACAACAAAGACACAATAGAATTTCCCAAAAGACCTGAAATTAATAAACGGATAGTTTTAACTGCAATTAAAGATAATTTAGCAATCGCATTAATAGTTAAGAGAATAAATCAGGTAACAATCGAATATAGATTAGAAATGACTAAATTCGGAAAAGCAAGTTACAAAATTAATGGAATCGCTGAAATTAATCCAAGTTTTTTTTTAGGTTCTGAAAGTGATACTTTTAGTGCAACTGGTACTTCATACTTTTCTACAACTTACCAAAGTAATGAAAAAAATGGTTGTTTTAATTACATTCGATTAGGTTCAACAAATGACAGAAAATATTTACTCGGAAAAATAATTAAAAATTGTAATGGAGAAATAAAGGATATAACCCTTGAAAATTTTCCAACTTTAAGAGAAAAATAAAACTATTTTCTTTGTATATTTGAAGCGCAATAACAGCGCCTACATTTCATTATTAAGAAGCATAAAATACTTATGTCTTATTAATTTCGTTATAAATTTAAACAGTAGTATGAACGCTAAGATAAAACGACACTTCAATAAACATAGACGCAAATATTTTGTGTTGGGCATTTTTCTTATTTGGTTTGCGTTTGCATTGCCAAATCCTTTGTTTAAAAGCTCCTATACTACTATTTTGTTAGATAAAGACAAGCAACTGTTAGGCGCCAAAATTGCCAAGGACGGCCAGTGGCGTTTTCCTGAAAACGATTCGGTTCCTTATAAATTTCAACAAGCTGTTATAAATTTCGAAGATGCTTATTTTTATAAACATCCGGGGGTAAACCCCGTGTCGCTGACCAAAGCACTTTGGCAAGATATTAAAGCCGGAAAAATTGTCAGAGGCGGCAGTACGCTTACAATGCAAGTCATTAGAATGTCGCGTGGCAATCGTTCGCGAAATGTCTATCAAAAATTGATGGAAATAATTTTGGCAATGCGATTGGAATTATCCTACTCAAAAGACGAAATTTTATCACTCTATGCCTCACACGCGCCTTTTGGCGGAAATGTAGTCGGACTTGAAGCGGCATCGTGGCGATATTATGGGCGCCCTCCTCATAAATTGTCTTGGGGCGAAACGGCAACTTTGGCAGTATTACCCAATGCGCCTAGTTTGATTTACCCCGGAAAAAATCATCAAATATTATTAAAAAAACGCAATCGTTTATTAGATAAACTTTATAAAGAAAAAATTATTGATAGTATTACTTGCATATTGTCAAAAGAAGAAGAATTACCTCAAAAACCTAAAAATTTACCGCAATTAGCACCGCATTTGTTAGAAAGAGCCGTGCAAGAAGGCAAGCAAGGCAAACGTATTTATGCTACTTTGGACAAAAACCTGCAAGCAGAAGTCAATCGGATTGCCCAAAGACATCATCGTTATTTAGAGGCAAATAAAATCAACAATTTAGCCATATTAGTAACCGAAGTCGAAACCGGAAATGTGCTTGCTTACGTAGGCAACGCCATTCAAAAAGGTGATAATGGCACCGATGTCGATATGATTACCGCATCAAGAAGCACAGGGAGTTTAATCAAACCGTTTTTATACGCATTTGCCCTTAAAGACGGACTGATTTTGCCCAAAACGCTACTCAATGATACACCTACGCAAATTGCAGGCTATCATCCCAAAAACTTTAACAAATCTTACGATGGCGCCGTGCCTGCCGATGCTGCATTGGCGCGTTCCTTAAACATTCCGGCAGTACGTTTGCTAAGGCATTATGGTTTATCAAAATTTTATGACAAACTGCAAGATTTAAAATTGGGCACCATAAACAAAGGGGCAAATCACTACGGATTAACACTAATCTTAGGAGGAGCCGAAATAAGATTATGGGATGCAGTGGGCGTGTATGGCAGTATGGCACGTGTGCTTAATCGTTATAATAACGGCGGAATGTATAGCCCAAACGATTATTTTATGCCCAATTATATGCAAAAAGATCATAGTTGCAAAATTTTTGTCGATGATGATATTTTTGGGGCATCAAATATCTGGTTTGTTTTTAAAGCACTTTCAGACAAAGACCGTCCGGTAGAAGGTGGCGATTGGAATAGTTATAAGTCTGCCCAAAAAATTGCTTGGAAAACCGGAACAAGTTTCGGATTTAGAGATGCGTGGAGCGTAGGGGTTAACCCTAAATATGTAGTTGGTGTTTGGGTAGGTAATGCTTCGGGCGAAGGGCGCCCCGGACTAACAGGTACACAAATGGCAGCACCCATAATGTTCGATGTTTTTAAAATCTTACCAAAATCAAAGTGGTTTGATTTGCCCTTAGAAGACATAGTTGAAGCAAAAATATGTACCAAAAGCGGTAATTTGGCATCTGTAAATTGCGAAGAAGTGCGTAGTGAATATATTCAGAAAAATGGCGAACGTTCAGAGGTGTGTTCTTATCATAGCTTGGTGCATTTAAACAAAGAAGGCAACAAACGTGTTAATAGTTCTTGCTATAAGGTGTCAGATATGCAAACAAAAAAGTGGTTTGTTTTGCCGCCTGTACAAGCCTATTACTACAAAAAAGTAAATCCTGCCTACAAAGATTTACCGCCTTGGGAAGAGAATTGCCGAATTAATACCGAACACAATATCGGATTGATATATCCAAAAGCAGGTGCACAGATTTTTATACCCAAAGATTTTAATAATGTAAGACAAAAAATTGTTTTTAAAGCTGTACATCAAAACAGAAAAGCTGTTATTTATTGGCATTTGGACGAAAAATTCTTAGGAACAACAAAAGGGCAACATAAAATAACGATTTTTGTCAAAAAAGGAATACACAAATTAACACTTATGGACGATAAAGGTGAAATTTTGCAACGAAATTTTGAAGTAGTTAGTCAATAGCAGCAATACAACTAATAGCGTCGATACCACATTAAATATAAAAAAATAGCATTGAATTCTTGCACTACCATAGTTTTGTATTATTTTTGAGGAACGAAAAAAATATAAACCCCGAACCAAGAACTAAGAACCAAGAACTACGAACTAAAAACCCCGAACTAAAAACTAAAAAAGTGTACATAGACATCATCTTACCGCTTAATTTATGGAATAGCTTTACCTACCACGTGAGTAAGGAGGAATTTGACTATCTGCAAAAAGGAATGCGCGTAGCTGTACAGTTCGGAAAACAAAAAATACAAACCGGAATTGTCTATAAAAAACACAAGCAAAAACCCTTGCATTACGACACCAAACCAATTCTGCATATCATTGACGAACAGCCAATTATAAACGAGTTGCAATGGGAATTGTTCCGTTTTATTTCGGCATATTACCTAAGTCCTTTGGGATTGGTCATCAAGGCGGCTTTACCTGCTTCGTTTATGTTGCAAAGCGATACATTTTTGATTTTAGAAAAGGATATTCAAACCGAAAATCAAGCTCTTTCAGATGATGAATACTTAATCATAGAAGCGCTAAAAATGCAAAAAATGGTTAATGTTAAGGATTTGGAAGCAATTATCAACAAAAAAAACACCTTCGGATTGGTCAATCAACTCATCAAAAAGGGATTGGTCAAAAGTTTGCAAGAAGTCAAGGAACGGTTTAAACCTAAAACAGAAACTTATGTTCAGATTAACAAGGTTTATAACAACGAGAATATCAATCAAGTTTTTGATGAACTGCCTAAAAATTCGCCCAAGCAACGCGAAATATTGCTCAAATTTTTTATGCTGCAACGTCAAGGGCGTCCGGTACTTAAAAAACAATTATTACACGAAGCCAAGGCAGGAATCTCTTCCTTAAAAGGATTGTTGTCAAAGGGTATTTTAGACGAAATAATTACAACAGTCGATCGTATTAATTTTGAACAAGCCTCTGAGACAATCAAAGCATTATCAGAAGCGCAGAACAATGTCTATCAACAAATAAAACAGCAATTTAAGCAAGGTAAGCCACAATTATTGCACGGAATTACTTCAAGCGGCAAAACCGAAATTTATATCCATCTGATTCGCGATGCCGTCAAGCAAAACAAACAAGTGCTGTATTTGGTGCCCGAAATTGCTTTAACAACGCAGTTGGTACAGCGATTAATCAAAATATTTGGCAACGAAATTGCCGTATATCATTCAAGATATTCACAACAAGAAAGACGCGAAGTTTGGATGCAAGTCAAGGATAATTCGCCCAAAGCAAAGATTATTTTAGGGGCACGCTCGTCCATATTTTTGCCCTTTGCAGATTTAGGATTGATTATAGTTGACGAGGAACACGAAGCTTCGTATAAGCAAATTGACCCCTCGCCACGTTATCAAGCGCGCGATTTGGCCGTATTGATGTCGCATTATCATCACGCCGATATATTGTTGGGCTCGGCTACGCCATCAATCGAAAGTTATTTTAACACAACACGCAATCGCTACGATTTAATAAATCTTGACCAGCGTTTCGGTGAAGTGAAACTGCCCGAAATCAATATCATTAATTTAAAAGAAGCTTTACGCAAAAAGCAAACCAAAGGCAATTTTGCCAACCAAGCCTTAGCAGCTATCGAAGCAACTTTACAAGAAAAAAAGCAAGTAATTGTTTTTCAAAATCGTAGAGGCTATGCGCCGGTAGCACAATGCGACGATTGCGGACACGTAATGGATTGTCCGCATTGCGATGTCAGCTTAACCCTGCACAAGCATCAAAATAAACTCAAATGTCATTACTGTGGTTATCAAATTGATAAGCCTGTATTATGCCCCGTTTGCGGCAACCCGTCTATTAGCTACAAGGGCATTGGAACGGAACAAATTCAGAATGATTTGCAATTGTATTTCGAAAATGCAGCAGTCGGACGACTCGATAGCGATACCACAAGAGGAAAAAATAGTTTTGCCAATATTCTGTCAAAATTTCAAAATGCCGAAACCGATATTTTGGTGGGCACGCAAATGTTGGTCAAAGGACTCGACTTTGCCAATGTCGGATTGGTATTGGTAATGAACGCCGATCAATTACTGTTTTATCCGGATTTTAGAGCCGATGAACGTAGTTTTCAAATGCTAATGCAAGTGGCAGGCAGAGCAGGACGAAAAAAGGATCAGGGCAAAGTGCTGATACAAACTTTTAATCCCGACCACCCGATTTTACAAATGGTTTTACAAGGCAATTATGCCAAAATGTACCAACAACAAATAGCTTTACGCAAAGAATTACACTATCCGCCTTATGCCAAAATGATAAATTTTAAAGTGAAGGACAAAAATTTGCAGAAAACCATTGAAGCTTCGGAATGGCTAAAAAAATCTTTCGATAACTATTTTACAAAAGTATTGGGACCTTCCGACGCACTAATTCCGCGAATAAAAAACAGATATATCAAAGAAATCTTGGTCAAGTTGCACCCAAGCCCCGAATTGCCTGCACAAAAACGTATTATTTTAAAAGTGTTGAACAGTTTCCAAAACATAGCTTATTTTAAGTCGGTGCAAGTTGTTATTGATGTCGATATGTATTAGATTAAAGTCAAAGAATACGCTTACAACAATTTACTAAACGCCTAATAACCAATGATATTCAATCCAAATTGCACACTTTGCTTTTTGGATTGCGATAAATCTGACAGTCCAATCAAATTATCTGCCGATAGAAATAATTGTACCTTCCCGATATTCAATGCCATTGCGGCGCCAATACTCGAATATGAAAAGTTATCGACGGTATAATTAATTTTGGTATAGAAATTTTTCGACCATTTTTGTTCATAAAAAGCGCTTGCACCAAAATGAATTTTTACAGGGCGATATTGTGCAAAACCGGTTAATCCTAAGAACGAAGTATGTTCTGTTCTTAGATTTAAAAAATCTTCGCAACTCTGTTTTTTCAGATTGCCCATTCCATATTTCATCGAAGCGTACAAAGTTGTTGGTCTAAAAGAAATATAGTTGTCATCATTCTCTTTTGAAGCTGTTTTTTCTTTAAAATCCTCTTTGATATATTTCCAATAATCAATTAAACCTGTTTCAGGAAATGACAGATTTGCGCCTTCATAAACATAATTGCCTTCTGCATTATAACTGTTGATGTCTTTGGTATAGTAAATAAAACCCAAATCGAGTAAGGAAGCGGAAAAAGACAGGTTATCGTTGTAGATATAATTAAAACCTACATCAACACCGGGACCATAATTGCCGCTAAAAAGCATTTTGCGCAGGTAATAATTTGTACTTTCATTTTCCTTAAACCCTGATGAGTGCGAGTTAAATTTCAGATTATCAAGATGATGCGTATAGTAATTTTGAGTTCCTTCGCTAGCGTAATATGTCCCGGAATTGCCTGTACTTTGTGCATTTGCCAATCCGGAATACAGTTTAAAACGATAGCCGACACTCAGCTCTCGGGACACTTTTTTGTTGATACCGTAATACATAGTTTGTACCAATTCACTTTTAGAAGCTAAATTGTCCAATTCATATTTTTCGAACAAATGAGCCGAATTTCCATCAATGGCAAGCTGCATAATTTTGACCGGAAAATAAGAAATATGATCAAATTCCCAATACAATCCAAAATATCTAAATCGTTCTAAATCGTCAGTGTATCCGTAGGAGAAAAGATCTTGTCTGTAATGAACAAGCAAAAAATCGGTATTTTTCATTTGCTCAATAGTTTTAAAAACTTTGCTGTCAAAACTGCCTTGTGGCGAAAAAATATCGTAGAGGGTAAAACCTGTATTTCCGGCAAATAAATCGATATCAGTCAATAATGGTACACCAAAAAGTTTGCGATATTGGTAATTGGCACCCGGATTAAGTTGCAACACCTGTGCGCTGCCACTAAAATCAAAAGCTATTGCATTGAATTGTGCATTTGTTCCAATAGTCCATAAAAACAGAAGGAATATGATTATTTTCTTAGGCATTTTCATCTTTATTTAATAACTACTTCGGTGTATATTTTCCCTTTGGTCTTGATGTGAAGTAATTCATCTTCTACCGGCATCGTATCAGGAGTAACGGTTATTTTGACTACAATTTTTCTGAAATTTATAAAATCCGGATTGGCAGCTTTACTGTAAATCACAATTTCTTCACCTTCTACATTTTGATTGATGTCTGCTGCTTGAATATCAAACGAATTTTGTTCAACCGGCTGATTATTTTCATCGATAAAAACATATTCGGTATGAAAACTTCTTTGAAAAGAATTGTTATAACCAATTGTAAATTCGGCTTTTACAAAATGATCTCTATTGTTTCCATTTTTGAAAATAGCAAAATCTATGGTGTCTTGAATTGTACTTCTGAATTGAGATTGTGAGTCGATCAAATTGTTTTTGCTAATATCAAAAAAGAACATATCACCCTCAAAAACAGGGGTTATTTTCAGTTCATTTGCCTGATCAAAATCTAATTTGCTCGTGCAAGAAACAAGAATAACAGCTAAGAATAGGAATATTTTTTTCATTTTAATCTCTTTAATATGGCAAAAATAGGAATATTTTACGCAACAAAAGTTACTTGTGTGACATATAAAATATATTTTATCTTTGCAATCAAAATTATACATAGATGAGCAGAGAGAACAAAACGAAAAAGATTGATGAAAAATTGCAAGGAAAGAGTTTAAATTTTGAGAAAAAAACTTCAAATGCAAAAAAAGTTTTCATCGAAAGCTATGGTTGTCAGATGAATATGAACGATTCTGAGATTGTAGCCTCTATACTTTTAAAAAAAGGTTATAACACCACAAGCAATATTGATGAGGCTGATTTAATTCTGCTTAACACTTGTTCGATTAGAGAAAAAGCTGAAACTACGGTTCGTAATCGACTAAAACATTTTAATACTTTAAAAAGAAATAAACCCAAAACCAAAATCGGGCTAATGGGTTGTATGGCTGAACGTATTAAGGAGAAAATTTTGGAAGAAGAAAAATTAGTCGATTTGGTTGTCGGTCCCGATGCCTACCGCGATTTGCCTAAGCTGATTGATGAATTAGAAGATGGAAGAAAAGCCGTAAACGTATTATTAAGCAAGGAAGAAACCTATGCCGATATTGAACCCGTACGACTCAATTCAAATGGTGTTTCTGCCTTTGTTTCCATAACTCGCGGTTGCGATAATATGTGTACATTTTGTGTTGTGCCCTTTACGCGCGGACGTGAGCGAAGTCGTAATCCGGAAAGTATTTTGTCCGAAATTAAAAATCTGTCTGACCGAAACTTTAAAGAAGTAACCCTTTTAGGTCAAAATGTAGATAGCTATTTGTGGTATGGCGGCGGATTGAAAAAAGATTTTGACAAACAAGATGAGCAAGTCAAAGCAAAAGCAGTTGGCTTTGCCCAATTATTAGAAATGGTTGCTACACATTTTCCGCATATTCGTATCAGATTTGCTACTTCTAATCCGCAAGATTTTGAAATAGATGTAATCAAAACAATGGCAAAGTATCATAATATTGCCAAGCATATCCATTTGCCCGTTCAATCAGGAAGCAACAGAATTTTAGCCTTGATGAACAGAAAACATACAGTCGAAGCCTACAAAAAGAAAATTGACACCATTAGACAATACATTCCCGATGTATCCATTTCGCAAGATATGATTGCCGGATTTAGCACCGAAACCGAAGAAGACCATCAACAAACATTAGCCTTAATGAACTATGTCAAATACGATTTTGGTTTTATGTTTGCCTACTCTCTGCGCCCCGGCACTTATGGCGCCAACAAACTAGAAGACGATGTGCCTTTGCCTGTCAAAAAACGACGATTGCGCGAAATTATCGATTTACAACAAGAACATGCTTTGTATCGTATGAAACAATTTATTGGTAAAGAGGTGGAAGTATTAATTGAAGGCGACTCAAAAAAATCAGACAAGCATTGGATGGGACGCAACTCGCAGAATGCCGTTGTTATTTTTGAAAAATCAGGCAATTTGAAACCCGGCGATTTGGTACAAGTAAAAATACACGATTGTACTTCGGCGACACTTTTTGGACAAACTGTCTGAAGGAGAAAGGAGCGAGGGAAAAGGGAAAAGTGCGTTGGGAGTAAGAAGACGGAAGTCGGAAGACCGAAGTCGGAAGTTTGAAGTCGGAAGTTGGAAGGTATTAAGGTATTAAGGAGACAAGGTATTAAGGGAAAAGGAGCGAGGAAAAAGGAGCGAGGAAAAAGGAACGAGGGAAAAGGGAAAAGTGCGTTAGGAGTTGGAAGTTGCATTTACTACTTAAATTTAAGGATAAAAAAAAACAAGTCAAAAGATAAATTCTTTGACTTGTTTAAATTCTTTTCGGTTTGAAAAAACGGCTTACTTCTGAAAGTATTCTATTTCGTATTCATAATTACAGGCAAACCGTCTTTGCCTCCTACAATAATAACTTTACTATTTTCAGATTTAGAGAGTTCCAAAGTTGCCTCAATACCTTTCCACCGTAGTAATTTGTCCGAAATCCCCATAGAAACAATGTCTTGAAAATCTTTAATCCCTTTTGCTTCAATACGTTTACGTTCGGCTTCTTTTTGCTCTTTTTGTAATCGGTATTTATATTCTAAGGCTTCTTGTTGCTGTTTTAGCTTTCGTTCAATAGCATTTTTTATAGTTGCAGGCAATGTAACATCACGCACTAAAATATTTTTTAACTGCACAAAATTATCATTCAATATTTGATTGGTTTCTTCGTAAATCTCTTGTGTAATTGCCTCCCTCTTAGTCGAATAAATTTCTTCCGGAGTATAACGTCCCAAAACATTTCTGGCTGCCGAACGAATAGCCGGTTTGATAATATCATCGACATATTCCAAGCCGCGTAGTTTAACTAATTTTGCCAAATCTTTATGACGAGGTTGAAACCAAACCGTTGCATCCAGCTGAATGTCTAGTCCGTTTGATGAAAGTACTTTCATACTTTCAAACAACTGTTGCTGACGTACATTTACTTCAAAAACCTTGTTCCAAGGCGCTACAAAATGAAAACCCTCACTTAACGGAATTTGCGTAGTGTCCACGCCTGCGCCAAAAGTTTTATACAGAACGCCTTTATGTCCGGTGTTAATAGTAGTCATTGATGATAACAAGATGATAAAAATTACAAAAAACGCTATCCCAAACGGAATACCCATCTTTAGTCGTTTGTCTATTTTTTTATAAGTTTCCATATTTTAATTTTTTGGTAAAGATAAACAATTCAAATTAAGAATAGCACAATTTTAATTTTAACAACAAAACATTTTAGTATAAAATTATTAAATTTCTTACAAACTAAGCAAAAGTGCTTTTTCTTAATATACTGATAATGAATTGTTAAGAAAACAAAAGCATTATAAAAAAAAATTGTAGCTTTGTTGTTACAAAGTATTTTGTACCAAAACAATATACTTTGACGTTATTAACCTTAGAATAAAAAGAAAAAAAATACATTATATGAAGCCCTTACACAAGAAATTAGCAGCATACAGATTGCCACAATTCTTTAAAGAAAAAGGAATCTATCCGTTTTATCACCCAATAGAATCGGGACAAGATGCTGTGGTTATACTAAACGGCAAAAAAACTTTGATGTTTGGCTCCAACAGTTATTTAGGACTAACACAACACCCCGAATTAATCAATGCAGCCAAAAAAGCCTTAGACGACTATGGTACGGGAGCTTCCGGATCGCGTTTGATGAATGGAAACTTAGATTTGCACGAAAAACTCGAAAAAGAATTAGCCGATTTTGTAGGCAAAGAATCCGCTACTGTTTTTAGTACCGGTTTTCAATCAAACTTAGGCACAATTCCTGCCCTTGTAGGCAGAACAGATACTATTGTTATAGACGAATTTAACCACGCCTCAATTATTGAAGGTACGCGTTTGGCTTTTAGTCGTGTGTTGAAATTTAAACACAATGACATGAAAGATTTGGAACGAATCTTAGCAAAATTAGATCCCGAAAAGATAACGCTAATCGTAGTAGATGGCGTATTTAGCATGGAAGGTGACATTGCTCCTCTGGATAAAATCACCGAATTAGCCGACAAATATAATGCTTCGGTAATGGTAGATGACGCACATGCTTTTGGTGTTTTAGGCAAATTAGGCGCAGGAACAGCAGATCACTTTGGCGTAACCGATAAGGTCGATATTATTATGGGCACTTTTAGCAAATCATTAGCTTCATTAGGTGGATTTGTAGCCGGAAGCGCCGATGCAATTAACTACTTAAAACATAATGCACGTGCCTTATTGTTTAGCGCCAGCATTCCACCGGCATCAGCAGCAACTGTTTTAAAAGCCTTAGAAATAATAAAAAAAGAACCCGAACGTATAGATAAACTATGGGAAAATACAAACTATGCCAAAAAACGTTTGGTTGAAGAGGGTTTTGACATTGGCCATAGTACAACACCTATTATTCCTATACTTATTGGCGATGAAATTGGCACTTATAAAGTGGCTACGCTAATGTTGCAAGATGGTGTTTATGTTAATCCCGTCGTGCATCCTGCCGTTGAAAAAGGCAAAGCAATTTTGCGCTATTCATTAATGGCAGCACATACAAAAGAACAAATTGACCGCTCTGTTGATAGCCTGATTAAAGCTAGAAAACAGATATAAATAAAAGCTGTACTAACCAAAATTTTAATATTATGTCAAAAATCGAAATTAAAGAAGTTGTATCTAAAAAGGATTTGAATACCTTTATCAAATTTCCTGATCAACTGTACAAAGGCAATCCGTATAGAGTGCCACAGTTACATACTTTTGAAAAATCAACTTTGATGAAGGAAAAAAATCCGGCTTTTGATTATTGCGAAGCTAAATATTGGTTGGCATACAAAGACGGTAAAGTTGTAGGACGTATTGCAGGTATTCTCAATCCAAAATCGAATGAAATTTGGAAAGAACAAAATATGCGTTTCGGTTGGATAGATTTTATCGATGATATCGAAGTAAGTAAAGCTCTAATGGATACAGTAGGCGAATGGGCAAAAGAAAAAGGAATGAACAAGGTGCACGGACCACTTGGTTTTACCGATATGGATTTAGAAGGTATGCTTGTCGAAGGTTTTGACGAAATTGCTACACAAGCCGTGTTGTATAATTATCCCTATTATCCGCAACATTTAGAAAAATTAGGTTTCTCAAAAGAAACTGATTGGTTGCAATTAGAACTTAAAATTCCAAAGGAAGTGCCTGCTAAAATAAAACGAATTTCCAAAATTGTACAAGACAAATACAATCTTAAATATGTAAAATTCAAATCGGCAAAAGAAGTAAAACCTTATGCCAAGCAAGTATTTGATGTCATAAACGCTTCATACACAAATTTATACGGTTTTGTACCATTGACTGAAAAACAAATCGAATATTATGTCAATCTGTATTTTGATATGGTTAATCCGAAGTATTTGGGCTTTGTAGTCGATGAAAACGATAAATTAGTAGGCTTTGGTTTAGGTATATTGTCGCTGTCAAAAGCAATGATTAAAGCCAAAGGAAAATTATTGCCTTTCGGTTGGTTTTATCTGCTAAAAGATTTGTATTACAACGATACTATTGATCTGTTGTTGCACGCCGTATTACCAGAATATCATGGCAAAGGTGTGCCTGCTATTTTTTACGAACATATGACACAAGCTTGTATAGACAATGGTGTGCATACTGCCATTACAAGTCATATTTTAGAAGACAACAAACCATCGTTGCAAATGTTTAATCCGTATGAAACACGTCAGCATCTGCGAAGACGCATCTACGGAATAGAATTATAAATTATTATTAAGCTTTTCTAAATGAATTTGAGAGAGAATTTAAGCATTGTCGATATTGCAAATTTTGTGTTTTGGTTGGCAATATTGCTGTTTTACGTGCTTACGTTCCAAGAGTCTGTCTATAAACTACAAGCGGGTTTATTGCTGGCCGGTTTATTGATTTTTCAGTTGACAATTATTTTTCTTCGTGGCAAAACAAACAAAAACTTACTGACAAAACTCCTCTTATTGCTCTATCCGATAGTGTATTTGGTTGTTATTTTTGATAGTTTGCATATGGTACTGACCTATATCAATCCGAACATATACGATGAAGCGCTCTATAATTTGGACAAAAGTATTTTAGGTGTAAATCCGACCGTTTGGATAGAACAATTTATCAATCCGTACCTGACCGAATTTATGTATTATCTATACCTGTTTTACTTTCCGATGCCCTTGTTGATACTTGGCTATTTGTACAAAAATAAGATGTTTAAAGCCTTAGATAAATCTATTCTGTTTTTGTTTATCACCTACTACGGTTCGTATTTATTGTATTTTGTTGTGCCTGCCTTGGGACCTCGTTTTTACGAACCTTTGGTACAATTGCAACAAGTACCCTTAGACGGCTTATATTTTACCGATGTCATTCGAGATACAATTTCGTCCTTAGAACATAACAAATTTGACGCCTTTCCGAGTTTGCATACCGCTATTGCATTGGCTGTTACGTTGATTGTTGCACAATATAGAAAGAAATGGTTATATTTTTTTATCCCCGTAACTATTGGTATTTTTATTTCGCTTATTTATTGTCGATATCATTATTTTGTCGATATGATTGGTGGCGTAGTATGGACATTAATTAGTTTTTGGTTTGTCAACAAATTTTATGATCAAATTTTTGCCAAGAAATACATTCCGTTTTACAATGAAAAATAAAAAAATATGAAACCTGATAATATTTTCGATTTTAGTTGGAAAGATATTGACACTTATATCATTTTGCTAAGCGCGCCATTATTGCTGACTTTGTATCGTTACCACGGTTATCCGGGTACTTTTAATGTTTTTGCCGATTTCGGATTGGCACAAGATCAAGCCGTAAGTGTTAATCAATTCATCATCTTTTTTGTACTGATGTTTGTGTTGCCGGTGCTGTATATTAAGCTAAAAATGAAGAAAAATCTTTCTGATTTTGGTTTTGGTCTCGGCGATGTAAAATACGGCACCAAATTATTGCTGTTAATTCCTTTTGTCATTGCCCCAATACTTTACTTTTCGGCTCAAATGCCCGATGTGCAATCAGAGTATCCCTTGGCAAAAAGCTTATTGCAAGACCAATCGCAGTTGTGGTTTTACGAGTTGATGTATGTTGTTTTTTACTATATCGCTTGGGAATTTTTCTTCCGCGGTTTCATTCTTTTCGGACTAAAAGACAAATACGGTGTTTTTGTTGCCATTTTGATACAAACCATTTCGTCTTGCTTGGTACATATAGGCAAGCCCGAAGGCGAAATTATCGGATCTATTGTTGTAGGCATTCTATTTGGTATGATTGCCATTAGAACCAAGTCAATTTGGTACGTCTTTATTTTGCATGCCGCCTTGGGCGTTTTAACCGACTTGTTTATTATTTACGGTCAGTAGAAAGTTTTTTTTGTTGTTTCCGAAATCTTAGCTAATAACTTGCAGAGGCTGTAAAGTTAAATGTAGGCGTTGCAGACTTTTTTTTCGGTTAAAATTGACGCTTGATATTTGTTTAGAAATACTTAAGCTGTTAAAACTTCATTTTTGAAAAACTATAAAAAATCCAGATAGCTCCCATACTTGTATATAGATGTTATTTTTCCAGACACCTTTGGTGGTTGCCACAAAAACATATCCGTTATGATATACAGCAGTTTGAAATTCTGAAATAATTGATACATTAGTAGTTGGTATAAAATCGTGATCTGTAAAAGTTGCATTTTGAGCAAAACTATTGTTTAAAAAA
>CAZSBI010000129.1:0-4684 GCA_964604735.1 uncultured Flavobacteriaceae bacterium
GACAAAAAGAAATCGAATAAAAAAATATTGTACCAGTTGGGTATTGCCGGATTTGCATTTGGCAATATTATGCTGATGTCATTGCCCGAATATGTTCAGTCCGAAGGCTATTGGATTGAGCGTTTTGCGCCCTTATTCAGATATATTATGATGGGCTTGGCATTGCCTGCCGTATTGTACTCGGCTCGTGATTATTTTGACTCGGCGATCAAAGGTCTGCAACAGAAGATTGTCAATGTCGATATATTGATTGCCTTAGGTATTACCGTGCTGTTTTTGCGTAGCCTTTACGAAGTAATTTCGGGCACAGGCACAGGTTATTTTGATAGCTTAACCGGATTGATTTTCTTCTTGCTTTTAGGAAAATATTTTCAACGAATTACTTATGATTATCTATCATTCGAACGCGATTATAAATCGTATTTTCCTATTGCCGTAACCAAAATTATCGGCGAAAAAGAAGAAGTTTTAGAAATAAAAGACATTGTTCCGGGTGATAGATTGCTCATTAGAAATGAAGAAATTATTCCCGTTGATGCCATTTTGATGAAAAATAACGCTTTAATAGATTACAGTTTTGTAACCGGAGAATCTATTCCGGTAGATAAGAAAGTAGGCGATCAATTGTTGGCAGGCGGTAAACAAATTGGCGGATTTATCGAAATAGAAGCCATTAGTGATGTAGATAACAGTTATCTGACAAAGTTGTGGAGTAGAGAGGCATTTCACGATTCCAAAATTGTCAATATAAAAACGCTGACAGATAATATTAGCAGGTACTTTACATACATTATATTATCTATCGCTTTAATTGCAGGTGCATATTGGTTTATGCAAACAGGTTTTTCGCAAGCTATTTGGGTGGTAACTGCCGTGCTGATTGTCGCTTGCCCTTGCGCATTAGCTTTGTCAGCGCCCTTTGCTTTTGGCAATGTGTTGCGAAAATTCGGTTATCATAATTTGTATCTAAAAAACGCACAAGTTATTGAAGCAATGTCAAAAATTGATACTATTGTTTTTGATAAGACCGGCACGCTGACTTCACAAGAAAAATATCAAGTAACTTATCAAGGCGATACCTTGTCCGAAGACGATATGGCAATTATTAAAACAATGAGCAAATCGTCGAACCACCCTTTGAGCCGATTGATTTATCAAAAATTTTCAGACAAACAATTATTTTCATTGGAAACAGTTGAAGAAATAGTAGGCAAAGGAATACAAGCAACAAACAAAAATGATGTTTTTAAGTTGGGCTCGGCATCTTTTGTTGACAAGGCAGACAAAGACTTATCGACAAAAGTATATTTTTCAAAAAACAATAAAGTGTTAGGTAAGTTTGTGTTTACAGCCACTTATAGAGAGGGCATTGCAGATTTGTTTAAAAAATTACAAAAAACAAATAAACTGATTGTCTTATCCGGCGATAATGACAGCGAAAAAAAATCATTAGAAAAACTCTTGCCTCAAAACGTCGAATATTATTTTAATCAGTCTGTACACGACAAAATGGATTTCATTCAAGATTTACAGGAAAAAGGCAAGGTAGTCATGATGATTGGTGACGGGTTAAATGATGCCGGCGCTTTACAACAAGCAGATGTGGGATTGGCAATATCCGAAAATACCAATGTATTTACACCTTCGTCAGACGGTATATTAAAAGCAGAAAAACTAAGTAGATTAGATCGTTTTATAAAAATATCTCGTCAAACAAAAAATATTATTTTTTTAAGTTTTATAATTGCTTTTGTATATAACATTATAGGTTTGAGTTTTGCCGTAAGTAATAATTTAACGCCTATTATTGCGGCTATTTTGATGCCTGTCAGTTCAATTTCTATCGTAATCTTTGTTACAGTTTTAACAAATATAGTAGTTAGAGAGCAAAAATGAATAGCAAAAAAAATATAAGATAAGTTTGTATTCTAAAAAAAAAATGTATCTTTGTGAGGTTAAAATCAATTTTTTTGTAAAGATTATGGTAGCTTTATACCTCACCATTTTTATCAGTTTAATAATAGCGTTAATATTTTTAGTGCTGTTTTTATCATCTGTAAAAAATAATCAGTACGAAGATACATATACACCGAGCGTACGTATGCTCTTTGAAGACGAGTTTGGCGCACAACCCGATGGCAAAGAATATAAAAAAGATAAAAATCAAAATAATAATTAACCAAAATTAATTTTCTATGGAAAAACAGAAATTTTATTATGACGACAAGATCGTGAAACTGTTTTCTTGGGCAACTGTTGTCTGGGGAGTTACAGCCTTTACGGTAGGTCTAATGGTAGCTTATTTATATTGGTTCCCGCACTATATGGACGGAATCTCTTGGCTTAGCTACGGAAGACTAAGACCCTTACACACCAACGCAGCTATTTTTGCTTTTGTAGGCAACGGTATTTTTGCAGGTGTTTATTACAGTACCCAACGATTGCTTAAAGTGCGTATGTTCAACGATACTTTGAGCAAACTTCATTTTTGGGGTTGGCAGTTAATCATTGTATTGGCAGCAATTACATTACCCTTAGGTATTACTTCTTCAAAAGAATATGCCGAATTAGAATGGCCAATTGACATTTTAGTTGCCTTAGTTTGGGTAGTATTTACCATTAACTTAATTATGACAGTTGTCAAAAGACGCGTACGTCATATTTATGTAGCTATTTGGTTCTATTTATCAACAGCAGTAACAATTGCCATGTTATATATCTTTAACAACTTGGAGTTACCTGCAACTTTAACCAAAAGTTATTCTGTATATTCGGGTGTTGAAGATGCCGTAGTACAATGGTGGTACGGACACAATGCAGTAGCATTTTTCTTAACTACACCTATCTTAGGTTTGATGTATTACTACGTACCAAAAGTAGCTAAACGTCCTATCTATTCTTACAGATTATCAATTATCCACTTCTGGACATTGATTTTCTTGTATATTTGGGCAGGTCCTCACCACTTGTTATATTCAGCTACACCTGAGTGGGCACAAGTATTAGGAACCATTATGTCATTTATGCTTATCTTCCCTTCTTGGGGTGGTATGATTAACGGTTTATTAACCTTGCGTGGCGCTTGGGACAAGGTTAGAGAAGACCCTATCTTAAAAATGTTTGTAGTAGCAATTACTTCTTACGGTATGAGTACTTTTGAAGGACCAATGCTTTCATTTAAGTCATTAAACGCTATTGCGCACTTTACCGATTGGATTGTTGCACACGTACACGTTGGTACCTTAGGCTGGAACGGCTTTATTGTTATGGGTATGTTGTATTGGATGATTCCTAAATTATACAATACAAAAATTTACTCTGTAAAATTAATCAACCAACATTTCTGGATTGGCACCATTGGTATTGTATTGTATGTTGTACCAATGTATATAGCCGGTTGGACACAAGCTTTAATGTGGAAACAATTTACACCGGAAGGAATCTTGAAATATGGTGAGTTTATGGACACCGTAACTGCTATCTTGCCTATGCATTATATTCGTGCAATCGGTGGTACATTATATTTTATAGGTGCATTGTATATGGTTTATAACTTGGTTAAAACCGTAAAAGGTCATACAGTAGAAGATACTATGGCAGAAGCTGCACCATTAGAAACAATTCCTGCAAGCCGTCAAAAAGGCGAAGACTTCCATAACTGGTTAGAAAGACGAGGCGTATTATTTACAGTTCTTTCATTAATCGTTACAGCCATTGGAGGAGCAGTAGAGATTATACCAACTATTTTTGTAGATGAAAATATTCCTAAAATTGAAGCAGTTAAACCTTATACAGCTCTTGAAATAGAAGGTCGTGATATCTACATTAGAGAAGGTTGTTATAACTGTCACTCACAAATGATTCGTCCTTTCCGTTCAGAAGTCGCTCGTTATGGCGAGTATTCTAAAGCAGGAGAATATGTATATGATCATCCTTTCCAATGGGGATCTAAACGTACCGGTCCTGATTTATTCCGCGAAGGAGGAAAACGTAAAAGCTCTTGGCACTTTAGACATATGTATGAGCCCGAAGCTATGATGGACGGTTCGATTATGCCTAATTACCAATGGATTGTCAAAAATGATTATGATGCATCAGATATTCAAGCTAAAATGAAAACACTTCGCACATTAGGAGTTCCTTATAGCGATGACGATATCAATAATGCCGCCGCTTCAATAGCAAAACAAGCCAAAGAAATAGTGGCAGATTTAGAAGCTGATGGCGTTACTACATATCCTGAATATGCCGATGCTTACGAAGGCGAAAAAGTAGATTTAAGCAAAAAAGAAATTGTAGCTTTGATTGCTTATTTGCAAAGACTCGGAACTGATACAACCAAAAAGGTTGAAACAGCTAAAAATTAATTAAATTATGTTAAGAAACATCAAAGAATATTTGGCATCACACGAAGGATTGAACTTTTTTGATATCTTTCCATTGATTCTGTTTACAGTATTATTTATTCTAATATTAATATATGTATTCGGATTGTCCAAACAACATATTGATGAAATAGAAAAATATCCACTTAACGATCAAAACGATTTAGATTATGGCAAAAAAGAATGAATCGGCAATAGATAGGTTAATAAAAAAATTAACCAAAGCCACCCCAATAGAACAAGAAAGTTCCGTCAAATTAGACCATGATTTTGACGGTATTCAAGAACTAAACAATCCG
>CAZSBI010000130.1:0-18774 GCA_964604735.1 uncultured Flavobacteriaceae bacterium
CAAATTAACAGCCTGATTCAGTTTGCCTGCATCGGCAGATTTTAGTGCATAATCGTATTTAAGAAGGCTATTATTCGGATCTAAACGCAGTGCATTTTGATAAGCAGCTAAGGCTTTGCCGTATTTTTTGGCAGCGTGTAATGTTTGTCCGTATAACCAAAGCGTGTAAACATCTTTACGCGTTTGCAAATATGTTTCTAACACCTTAATAGATGCATCATATTGATGTCTTGCATTTAGTGCCTTTGCTTTTTTTAAAACATTCTTGTTTTGTCCGAAAACTGATAATCCGGTTAATAGTAGTAATGTAAATAATATCTTTTTCATATTGCAATAACTCATTTTTCTGATAAATAAGTGTGCAAAATTAGACTTTTTTTTAATAGTAGGGCATTATACTTAGTAACAATGGCTACAAAAATAAAAAAAAATCACAAAAAACGAATGTTTTTGTAACAAAAGCGATATTTATCAGCAATATTTATATTTTATTTGTTAAATTTGCAAAAATGCATTTATATTCACAAGATATGAAAACAACTATATTATTCGTCGCTTTAATTTTTTCTTTAAATTCTTGGGGACAAGTTGGCATTGGCACAACAAATCCTGACCCGAATGTTATGCTTGATGTGCAGGGCACCGTAAAAATTGTTGATGGAACAGAAGGTGCAAACAAAACACTTGTGTCTGATGCTAATGGTACTGCTGAATGGCGTAATGAAAATGATGGTGTAAACACAAGAGTGATTAGAAATACGGGGGGAGGCACAACTGATGTTGTTATTTGGTCACACCCTTCTGGAATAGAAGTACGTTTTAACGCAGGAACAGAAACGGTTACGGTTGAAAATAAAACCGGAGACAGCACACACTATTGGGACGTAGTAATTTACGGAGGTGCTACAGGAAGAGATAGCGTACAAGCTACCAATTACAAAGCTGATTTTATACGAAATGACGGTACTAATGACACAATATTTTTTGATTTAGGAAGTAATAACATGGGATGGTTTAACATCATTGTTTCCGACCAAAATAATGAACAAGATGGTTTTATTATCCACATAGTTTATTATGATGACAATTTAAATGGCATAGTACAATATTGGGATAACTAACTATACAACAACCAAAGCAACAATCAGTACAAAAAGGCAGGGATATTCTCTCTGCCTTTTTACTGTTAATTATTAACGAAAATTCCTTATATTTGTAGTAGTAGCTAAGCTTATGCAATAAATTGCACTTAGTTATAAAATTTAAAATATTTCTTATGAAAAAAATACTATTATTCATATTTGTAGCATTGCTAAATATGCCTACAAATGCTTGCACAACTGCCGTAATATCAGGCAAATACACAAAATCGGGACGTCCAATGCTTTGGAAAAACAGAGACACTTGGTCTATTAATAATGTGTTGCGATATTTTAATGATGGAAAATATGAATATGTCGGTCTTGTCAATTCGCACGATAAAGATGGAAGAAGTGTGTGGATTGGCGTCAATTCAGAAGGATTTGCCATTATGAACTCAGCTTCATATAACTTAAATTTGGATAATAAAGAAAAACTAACCGGCTTAGAAGGGCGCATTATGAAAGAAGCTTTGGCTACTTGTAAAACTTTGGCAGATTTTGAAGCTTACCTAAATAATTTACCTCGTCCAACCGGATTAGAAGCTAATTTTGGTGTCATTGATGCACAAGGCGGTGCTGCCTATTACGAAATCAATAATTTTAAGTATGTAAAATTTGATGTTAACGACCCAACTGTAGCACCTTTTGGTTATATTATCAGAACTAATTATTCGCATACAGGCAAATTTGGTTACGAAAGTAGCGGATATATCAGATATAATACAGCTAACAAATTGTTTTATCAACAATCATCTACTTTTGAAGGATTATCAGCTCAATTTATTCAACAAAATGTTGCAAAAGGATTAGGACACTCACTAATAGATGAAGATTTATTTGAAAAATATGGCAATTTAGCACCCCATCACCCTAAATATATGCCATTTAGAGATTATATTCCACGTTCGGGTTCATCGTCGTCGGTAGTAGTTGAAGGAGTAAAAAAAGGAGAAAATCCGAATTTAGCTACTCTTTGGTCAAATGTTGGTTTTCCATTATCATCAATGATGGTACCTACTTGGGTAAATAAGGCAAAACTACCTCAAATTGTACTTTACAATAAAGAATTAAACGATTCGCCCATCTGTGATGCAGCTTTAAATTTAAAGAAAAATAAAATTATGAATCTGCGTTGGGGTAAAAGCGACCATTATTATATTGATGTAAATGCCTTGGCTAATAATCAAGGGACGGGTATTGCACAGATAACAAAAAAATACGAAAACGAAATTTATAAAAGAACTTACAAATTACTTGAAAAGTGGCGTAAAGCAGGCTCGGCAAATAAAAAAGACATCAAAGAAATGTATGAGTGGGTAAATGACTATATCAGTAAAGCCTACGAAAAAGAATTTGGTTTAAAATTGCAATAGCCTTATGAAAAAAACAGTAAGTTTAATTATTACACTATTAGTCACGCTTAGTGCTTGTACAGTAAAAATAAATACTGATAAAGCAGAAAAAGTTACGCCACAAAAATTGCTAACCGTTGGGGTTTTTACAGGTGATGGTGCCGGCTCTATAAGCATTACGGAAACCTTATCGGCATTGCGAATTGATAAGGATATTAATGCCATTCCGGTAAGTGCTGCCGATATAATCAATGGCGATCTAGATAGTGTAGATGCACTTATTTTTCCCGGTGGAAGTGGTAGTAAGCAACTCAATAATCTAGGAAAACAAGGACAAGTTATTGTCAAAGATTTTTTAAAAAATAAAGGAAAAGGTATTGTTGGTATTTGTGCAGGTGCTTATATGCTTTGTTCAACCGAAGGATACCCGAGTTTGCAAATTGGCGATGTAAAACATATTGACCGCCCACATTACGATAGAGGCAGGGGGCTGATAGAATTTGAGTTAAATGAAGATGGTTTGCAAATTTTTCCGGAACTTAAAGACAATCATCAATTTATTCAGTATTACGATGGACCGGTTATGGAAGCCTTAGGTAATGATGCATCATTTACACCTTTGGCAACTTATGTAACCGATATTCATCCGCATGAAGGATATCCTTCAGGAATTACCCCCGGAAAGATATTTATTTACAATGAAAATATAGGCAAAGGAAAGATTTTTGCTATTGGCGGACACGCCGAGTCAACACCCGGAATGCGTTGGATGATTGCACGTATGGCGCGTTGGGTTGCCGGCAAACCTTTGGTGTCTTATGACAAGAAATGGATTGACCCTAAGCGCAATACCAAAGCTATTTTGTTTGATAAAGCTACCGGAAAAACAGAAAGAAAAGCTTGGTGGAAATTGTTTGATAAAGATGCACAAAAACAAATTGCAGCACTCGATACACTTTACAATTTACGTTCGCGTCCGGCAGTTCGCTGGTCAGTTGGTTTGTTACGCGACGACAAAGCTGAAACTAGAGCCCGGGCGGCAAAAATGATTGCACAAACCGAGTGGACAGCAGCATTACCTGACTTAAAGGCAGCATTATTGGTAGAACAAAACGAAAATACTAAAAAAGTAATTCGAGACGCTATTAACTTTTTAGAAGAGTAATATTGGTTAGTAATCTAAACAATTAAAACAACAAAGCCCGAGCGCGTAGCGCTCGGGCTTTGTTGCTATTATAAAATTATTCAATAAGCAATTTTTGTGTACCGATACCGGTATTCGTAACAATTTTTACCAAATATATACCTTTGCGTAACTTGCTTGTCGATACTTCAAAACTTGTAGGTTGATTGTCAAACTTAACACTTCTTACAACTTTACCTAAAATATCTGTAATTTCGATACTTTTTAATATTTCATTATTCTTAGTTTGAATCATGAAATGTTCGGTATTTACAGGATTAGGGTAGATTGTAAATTCAATACTATTATGAGTTTTGACACTCAGTGAATTTGATAATAATACCCAAGTTGGATAATGTGCACCGTTGAAACCTAAATTGGCATCTACACCACTTGCAGCATTTAATGTTGTTAATCCGCTCCCTTCTGCAAAATGAAACAGTACTGCTGTATTGGCATCGGTTACATAATTAGGGTCCGTTAGTGCCACATGAAAAGTAGTAGGATCTATAGCCTCATTTTTTATTCTAACCTCTCTTGCCATCATATTTGGGTAATTACCACCACCGTAACCCACAAATACATCATTATTGGCAGCGCCGCCAACTAATGTTTTTGCTTCGTAGGCTTGTACAGTTACATCAACTCCATTTACATATAATTTAATCGAACCGTTTGCACCATCGGTCGAATTGCAAATTACGGCAATATGATTCCATTGATTTAATGTAAGTGCATTGTCCGTTACATTATAAAACGTATTCATTGTTGAAGCGTTAGGGTCTTTGTGTGTAAAATAGAAACGATTGTTGGTGTAAAATGTTAAACGGAACATGTTTCTCATAGACAAAAATACTTCACCTGATTGTGTGTTGTCTGTTGGCAAGACCCACATTTCGATAGTATAATCCGTAGCACCGTCCATCATACTGGTAGTAGCATCATCAAAATATTTAATAGATTGATTTTCTGTTACTTGATCAAAGAATAGGACATACTCACTATCTTGAGCAAAGATATTGCTTTGTGTAAACAAAATGATGCTTAATAATAAAAGTAATTGTTTTTTCATGATTTTTTATTTTTTAGTTAATACTTAATTTTTTATTACTTGTTTAGTTGCTGAAAAATCATTGCTGCGAGCAACTAACAGATAATTGCCTTTAGCTAATGATTTAATATCTATTTGAATTTCGTTGTTATTTATTATTTGATTAATGTCTAGCTCTTTCCCTGTCATATCATACAATTTGAAAGTAAAATCATTTATATCAAACTTATTGTTTTCCTTAAATTTAATACTAATGATATCTTGTGTCGGATTAGGAAATACTTGTACGTTATTTTTAAATAATTCTTGCTCTTCAACTGACATACCGGCAGCATAATGTTCAAAATTCCAACGTACATTACCTGACGAATTGGAAACAATAACACTTACATGAAAAGCCTCATCTTTGAGTCTGATACGATGTACATTCTGAAACTTAAAATATGCTCTGGTGTTGCTATCTACTACAAAATCGGTATGTTGTTCCGGGGTGAAATTAGTCGTGTATCTGCCAATATCTGACCAGCGCATCTGATCAAAATCTGCTTTAATATACCCCGAATAACTCCCATGATAACGTTCGCCAATATTTATTGGATTATTAGAACTATTTAGATGAAAATGATTACCTGTATCACTTTCTCTTTCTACACCATTGACAAAAAGTCTAGTTGTATTGCCGGTAGTAGATATTGCAATATGATACCATTGGTTTAATAGTAGTTTTGCTCCGGAGGTACTAGAACTTAGTTGATCTAAACTGGCAGGAGATTTAAAAACGACTGAATAATCAGAAGCCGTCAGGTCTGCAATTTCTAATGCAAAAATCTGATTTTGATCCATTATTACATCAGCATTCTGATTGCCGCTTTTTACTCTTATCCAAGTTTCAAAAGTATAATCGTGATTAAAAACCAAATCATAGCCCGGCGTTTGTCTGGCATAAGCATATTGACTGCCTTCAAATTTTCCGTAGCCGTTATATGAACCATTGACTGTGCAGATAGCTACTTCGGAATAAGAGTTAACATAATATCCTCCATTTGCTTTGCCTTTAACTCTAAACTGATAAACATTGCCGGTCGGGTTTGTAATGGTATATTCTTGTGTCGTTATATTTGATGAAACTGTTTGCCAAGTATTTGCCCCGTCAACTTTCATTTGAAGTGTAAATTCTTCCCAAACAACATTTCGGGCAACATCCCAGTGTACCGTAAAATCATTACCTGTTCCGGTTGGTGTAAAGTTTGTTATTTGTGGTTCGGGCATAATATCTAGAATGCCACCTAAAACGGTATCATAATTAGGTCTTGAACTATCCCAACCTTGCAAATATTCCCAACTGTTGTGCATAGCTCCTGAATTATACCACCCCCAATTGACGTAATAGCAAGGATTGCTATCGATGACTTGATAGCCACAAGCAACCATAGCATGCCCTGAGCCATCTGAACTGTCTTCAATTGCCATAGGCACCGGTATTCTGTCATGAATGTTTTGATAAACTTTACTCCAGTATGACGACCAGCCGGTAGTTTGGTAATGACTACCGCCATATCTGAAAAAATTTTCTAAAATGAAGGGAACTTTATTAACATTACTGCTTGACCCACCCGGCTCAAAATCCATTTTAAGGGCAACCGCTACATCATAAACCAATTTACCTACTGATTTTCGTTGATTATCAGTAGAATTAACATACATGTATCGATCGAGCATATTTGCCCAATCATAATTTTCTTTGTCAAAAAAAGCACCATGTCTTACCAATGAACCGTTATAATTGTCAGCATATACATTGTTTCCTACGCCAATTTTAGGCCAATTAAAATAATGCATTATTTGTGCGGTAGATATTGCAACACAACCGGCAGAACAATTTGAGGGTGTATAATAATTTGTGATGTTAACGATATTATTAGCATCATCGATACAATTAACACTTCCCCATTCACTTGTTAAAAAAACAGGTACATTACTTGCCGGCGCTTGTCTTTGCGCTGTATTCGTTGGCAAAGGCGGCAATGTGATATTTTGCACATCGACCAAAATGGCATTGTTTGGTTTTCTTATATATGCACGGTTATCAAGTGTTATGGCGCCTTGTGGCGCTACGGATTGTATGGAGTAATCGCCGTTTTCTATTTTAAACATTATAAAACCTCCTTCTGAAAAATTCACAAAATAATACTTGATAGGGCTTTCTTTATCAGCCAAAATAATATTGATAGGTGTCTTTACTTCATTAAAATTACGATAAACTAGATTTCTGGCATAAGTTGCCATTTCTTTGTCTTTTATTTGTGCAGACATAGGAAATGTCAAAATGCCTATTATCAATATAAGTAACAATTTATATGTGTTTGTCATTTTCATAATGATTGGTTTTGTATTATTTATAATCTCCCAAAGGTAAATACTCATCGGGTTCGTGATACCAAGTGTTTGTGTTATGTACTTTGACATAATAATCATAAGTACCCAATACTTCTATTTTGTCAAAATCATTAGGTGGACTAAAAGAGCGTAGGTGTTCATCTAAATTTAGTTGTAAAAGGGTATTTCCGTCTAGTGTATAAGGAATTGATCTGTCAGGTGTAAATTCCGTAGGATATCTATCGACTTTTGATAAACGTATATTATCCATTCCTCCTTTAAAAAAGTGCATTGCGGACCCACGATACATATAATTAAAATCTAACCAAGTATCATTTTGTGCTTGAATCCATATTGGGTCATTACTACTGTCAATAAGTTTACCGTTGATATAAAACTTTGCAATTCCATCAGTTGACGATCGAGATATTGCTACGTGAACCCATTCGTCAAAATGAAGATTTTCTGCAGCGCCATCAGATTGCATTGAAGCAATTTGATTGTCATTACCTGTTTGTAATTTTCCGTATTTTATGGCATAATCAGCATCGGGATCGTTGATAAGATATAGTTCAAAATTGTGTCTTCTATCGCCAATACAAGCACCACCTGCATATAAACCGTTACGGGCATCTTTATTGCCGATTAAGGCATCGGGGGCAACTTTTATCCACAATTCGTAAGTCCAGTCGCCTTCGGGCAATGAGCTTAAATCTTCGGTATGACTGCCACTAAATGCATACATTCGTAAATCCGGATTATTAATATCCGAACCGGGCATTTCAATGTTTACTAATCCGTGGACTATTAAACTGCCGGGGTATTCGGGCAAATCATCCTTTTTGCAAGCAGAAAGCCCTAAAAGAATAATTGTTAAGATGAGATATTTATACGTTTTCATTTCAAATATTTTTTCAAGTTAATAATTATGGTGTTGGTGTAAACCAGCCGTTAATAGCTACATCTTCGTTGGGGACACCGTATTGAGGATTTACCCCTCCATAAGTATAAAATGGAATTTGTAAGACTTCTAATTGTTGTGCAGGTATCGGAAAATGAAGCAATGAACCGTCTTGCAATTGACCTGTTCTGCGCATATCAAAATAATTGATTCCCATTCCTGTCAATGGCAATTCGATAGTGCGTTCGTACATAATGGCATCTAATACTGCTGCGCCATTAGTTGTTGATACATTGGGTAAATGTCCTCTGTGGCGTCTGGTGCCATTGTTAACAATATTTGCCGCATCACTAATTCTGCTTAAACGAACTAATGCTTCGGCTTTAAACATATCATTTTCGGCTTTTCGCATCATTATTACAGGAGCAAAAAAATGTGATAAAATATATGGATCATAACGTTTGTAACGATAAGTTGACCAGCGATATGTACCGCGTTCCGGTCGATTGTTTGCCGAATCAAATTGAAAATCGGTATTTGCTCTATTGTCATTAGACACCATAATTCCGTTATTTGGCAAAGCTGTTAATCCGGCATCAGGCCAATTAGCAGGTTGGTTATGGTCTAGCATGTGAACAATACGCATATCTACTTTTCCCCAAGAGGAACGTGTCATATAATATTTTAGCCATGACATCCACTTTCTGCCCGATACATTTCCGTCTCCTTCAATGGCAAAATCTTCGGTAATTCCGGCATTGGCATGGTCTAATACTTTTTGCCAATCTATAAGATCAGTTTGTGCCGTATTTCTGGCAGAATATACCAGTAAACGCGCTATGAATGAATGGGCAATTTTAGACATATCCTGATTGGTATATGGATGTGTCATCCACTCTACAGGTAAAGTAAAAGTATTGTTGTCAAATACTTGGATTGCCTTTTCTAATTGTGTAATTGCTATATTAATTGACTCTGTATAAGATGTTTGCGCTAAAGTTGCATAATCGGTATTTTCGTCTGACGGATAAGCTTTATCAAACACTAAACCGATATAACCATTGCCTAGACCTTGCATAAAATAAGCCATTCCTTTGACCATTTCGGTTTCTTCGCCATTAGTTCCTATTTCTATACCGTTGTTGATACCCGTTAACACATCGTTTGCTGAGGTAATAATGCCATACATATTACGCCAAAAATTTCGGGTATTTCTATGATAGCGGTACGAAGGAGTATTGTTTAGAAAAATACGCGGTTCTTTTGACAAATCGACACAAGCATAATTGGCATAAGTAACCGTTCCCCAATCTGCCATAACCCACATTGCGGGACCGGGTGAATTTAAGTTGTGTTGTTCTGTTTGAAACCATTGGTTGAATAAGCCACCTGCAAGAGTACGCAAACCTTCGGGTGATGATAACACTTCGTCTCTATCAGGATTGTTTGTGTTTTCTACTTCTAATTTTGCACAATTGGTCAATGTAATTGTGAGTAAGAATAGTATGCTGTATATATGTATTTTTTTCATTTTCTTCATTTTAATATTTGAATTCAACTGATAAAGAATATTTTCTAAAATTAGGATAGCCGTAATTATCAAAAATATATCCTTCATAACCGGCTTCGGGATCGTAGCCCGAATAATTAGAAAAAGTCAATAAATTGGTTCCGGAGATGCCAATTTTTACACTTTTTATATACTTGGCTAATTTTTTATCTTTTTTAAATTTCAAGTTATAAGAAATAGAGGCTTCGCCAAGTTTTACATAAGTACCGTCTTCTACCCAAAAACCATTAAGCGCATCGGCATCATAAAGGCTTTGGTAATAATTTACCGTTTTTTTATTTTCGGGTTTGGTATGTATTTGATCCATCATCGGGTGGCGCAAGTCGCGCACTAAGTACTGTGCCGTAGCGTTGTAAATATCGCCGCCTTCTTTCCATTTCCACAGCATATAAAAAGTAAAATTCTTATAATGTACGGTATTGCTTAATCCTAGATTAAAATCGGGGGTTACATTACCGATTTTTACAACTTTATTGACACCATTTTCGTCAACAATATGAAAAGCTTTTTCATTTACCGTGCCTATATCAGCTGTTTTTACTACTAATCCGTCACTATTTATTGAATATTGCTCTATGCTTTCTCCGGCGGGTAGTTGTTTCTTCATCTGTTCGAGAGTACGCACAAAATCCCAACCGTACATATTGCCATACTCTTCATCTGTGGCAATTCTGAAGGCACCGCGAGGACCGGTACTAAACTGTGGTACACCTAAATGGCTTATTCTTGAATTTACTTTATTGAATGTAATACCGATATTCCATTTAAGATTTTCTTTTTTGATGACTTTGGTATTCAGCATTGCTTCATAAGATTTTGATGAAACTGTTCCGTCATTAACCCATTGAAATTTGAATCCGCCAAACATAGGCGCTAAAGGTTTGAGTACAAATTGATCGGTAGTTGTAGTTTGCGAGTAAGTTGCTTCTAAGTAAAAACGATTCAAAAACGAAGCATCTATACCCAATTCCATCTCTGATGCTTTAGATGGTTTTAAATTTTTGTTTCCTAAATTCCCTTTGATATAATCGCCACTTGATGTAACGGTGAAAGTTTCGTATTGGTAGCTAAATCCGGGGCGTAATCCGGCAATACCGTAAGCCATTCGCAATTTTAATTCTTGTATTCCCGGCAGCTTTACATCTTTAGTTACCCGGTAAGCACTTGAAAAACGGTAATAGTTTTGCCATCTTTCATTATCACCGAATAATGACGAACCGTCACGACGATATAAAGCATCTAAAATATATCTGTCCTTATATACAAACGACGTAATCACAAAGAAGTTATTGGCTACAACCGGATAACTTTTAGATAGTCCATAGTTATTGTCGCTGTTTAATGATATTGTATTAAAAGTATTATTTTCGTATAAATAACTCAATTTTCCATTAAATTTTAACTCATTCCATTTCTTATTAAAATTTAATGTACTTCTAAATGTTTGACTTCTTTTTTCTGAGCTATAATCAGATGTTCTATCTCTGGTAGTTTTGGTAAGTACACCATTTGATAAACCGTCATAAGTGCCTTTTGGTGTGAGTGCCGTACTTTTATAATCTTGTATTTCAGTAGCAAATTCATTATTGAATGATAGGTATTTGTTTATTTTCCATTTTGCTTTAAAACTTCCTAGATATCTTGTTTTTTCAGAATTGCTTGATTTACGCCATAAATCATAGAGCGGGTTATGCACTATTTGTGTCCATTGACTTGGATAATAATAATATTTTTGTCCATCCGGATTGTCTTTATAAATATTGGCATCGGGTTCCATCATTAATACATTAAAAAAAGCTCCGGTACCACCACCCATAAAGTCGTTAGAGGTTTTGATAAAATTATTGCTTAATGAAAATCTAAATTTATCGTTTAGTCTATAATCTACATTTAATCTGACGCTATTTCGTTTATATCCTCCGGTTTCTATAACCACACCTTGATTAGCAAAATTTTCGAGTGATAAAAAAACATTTGTTTTATTTCCTTTATATCCTAAACCTAAATAGTTGGTATAAGTAAGTCCATTGGTAAATAATTCGCGTTGAAAATCGTGATTGACACGGTAAGGCAAGTCCATATAAGCATCTGCTTTAATTTGTCTTTCACCGGTTACATTTGCGTTGTAAGCCCCATCAAAATTGGCAGGATAATCAACAAAATTGTATTTAGTATAGTTGTCAACGCTTAACCAATCTAAAGCCAATTCATAAGGGTGCGACTGCGACAATTCTAAGTATTTTGCCACTTGTTGCATACTTGCTTTATTTCTAAAAGTGATGGATAATTGATTCTTTTTCAAGTTTTTACCTCGTTTTGAAGTAATAATAATTACTCCATTTGCTGCTTTTGACCCATATAAAGATGAGGCGGCGGCACCTTTTACAATTTCACTTGATTCAATATCGTCTGCATTAATATCTGCTAACGATCCGGACATAATAACGCCATCTAAAATTATTAAGATGCCACTATCACCGTTTAACTGATTATTTCCTCTTAATACAATTTTTGGTCCCGACCCCGGCGAGCCACTAAAAGAACTAATGTTGGCTCCTGCAATTTTGCCCGATAGTGCCGAAGCAATTGATGACTGTGAAGTCATATTGAGTTGTTCCGCTTTTACTTTGGTAACCGATACCGACATTTTCTTTTTTGAAGTACCGCTGGCAACACCGGCAATAATTACTTCGTCAAGCATTTTTGCTGAAGGTTTCATTTTTACATTTATTTTTGATTTGTCGCCGACTTTTATAATTTTACTCTGATAACCCATATAGCTAAAAACCAATTCGTTTTCGGGTTCGGCATCGATAAAATAGTTACCGTCAAAATCGGTAGTTGTACCTTTTTGTGTTCCTTTAATGATAATCGTAACACCTCCCATCGGCATATCGGTTTCGTCCACCACGGTGCCGGTTATTCTTTTAGCCAATCGAGCAAGCATCTTTGATTTTACAGATTTTATTTTGTTATTAGCCTTTGCCTTTATAAGCCTTTTTCTGATTAAAATATCGTTTCCTTTTATGGTATATTCCAATGAAGTATTTTGAAGTGCTTTTCGTAAAGTTTCTGTAATTTCGGTTTCGCAAGTACCCAAATCTATTTCAATAATCTTGTCCAATTCTTTTAAATCAGCGTTGTAAAAAAACTGATATTCAGATTTATTGCTCAGTAGCGTAAAAAGCTCTTTTATTGTCATTTTTTTCATTACGCTAATGGTTTCGCTTTGTACTATAAGGGCGCTATTAAAGGCAGTTGTGTTGGCTTTACTGTTTATAGAAACCAGCAAAATCAGCAGCGGCAGCCACAGTGTTTGTTTCTTTTGATAAATCCGATTGATCAATAATTTTGGCATCTTTCGTTTAGATTAATGGTTAATTGAGTTTATTTTGTCAGGGTTATTGTATCGTTATGTATGTCGTATTTGATGTGTTCTGTATATTGCAATATTTGTAAAAAGTGCAATAACCCGTCTTGTTTTTTTATATTTCCGGTAAAGTGGATTTTTTTAACTGCTTCATTTGGAATTTCGATTTGTACACCGTACCACTCTCCAACAATATCGGCAATTTTTGATAATTCTTTTTCTGAAAAAAATAACTGACTACTTGTCCAACTCAGTATTTTATCAAAATTTGCTTGCGAAATGTTTATTTTTTGTTCGTTATTCCGGATAATTGCCTGTTCTCCGGGAACGATTAATTTATAGTTATTTTTAGTGCCAACTCTAACGGAGCCATTTATCAATGCTACTTGTGCCGCATTGTTTTCTTGGTAATTTTGCAAGTTAAATTCGGTACCCAAGACACTTATTTGCATATCAGAAGCCTCTATTTTAAAAGGGGCATTAGCATTGTGTGCTACTTCAAAATATGCCTCGCCTTGTAAAGTTACGTGTTTTTTTGCAAATTTTCTGTTATTTGTAAAAGAAATTTTTGTTTTTTGATTAACTTTTATTTTAGTGCCATCTGTTAAAAACAGTTGAAATTGTTTATTCTCGGGTATATATAATGTATAATTCCGGTTATCAATGGTCTTGTCTATTCTTGTAAAATGTAATTCGTTTTGATTAATTTCTATTAGAATTCCGTCACCGGTAAGCCACTTTATATTTTGATTGGGCACCTCGTAATAACTGCCTTTTTGATCTTGTATTAATACTTTGTCAATTGAAAAATTTGTTTTTACTAAGTGATTTTCAAAAATATCTGATGAATTATCAATAAGAATTAATGCCGAAATTAAAACAATTCCCAAAACAATACCGCCATAAACCAATATGTTTTTTAACGAAAAAGTTTTACTTTTTTTGTACAGTTCGACATTAGCACTTTCAAGCAATTGAATGTACTTATCTTGTATAAATTCCGGCGATTTGTTTAATGGTTCTTTCATTGATTACAAAACAGGATTTATATCGATTAGAAGTCGAAACCCCCAATTGGCATTACCCCTTTCTTATATAGAGCGTAAAAAAACGATTTTGTACTAAAAAAAATTTAATTAAATCTCGATTTGTAAATGCTGTACCCGCATTTTTTGAATAGCATTGCTGAGTGTATTTCTAACTGTTTGATAATCAATATTAAGTGAAGCGGCAATTTCTTTGTTTTTCAAACTCTTAAAGTATCGCAATTGTACAATTTCTTGTTCGCGTGGGCTTAGTTTAGCAATTAATGATTGCAAAAGCTCTGTTACAAAACCCTCCTGATGCAAATTTTCTGTTTCTTTTGCCATATTATTTTCCAATTTTTCAAAAATAATTCGTTTAGCATTGGCTTTTTTGCTTAATTGGTTGCGGTAGCTTCTAAACAAATAGCCATTTACATTGCGCACCTTAGCAATAGTTTTACGATGTTGCAATATGTATAAAAACAAGTCTTGAATACAATCTTCTACTTCATTTTTTGCCAAATATTTTAATCCGTAATTGTATAATGGTTGGTAGTAATTGTTGTAGAGCAGCCTAAAAGAAGACATATCTCCGGCGCAAAAGTTTTGCCATAAAACTTCAGGTGATTGCTTAGAAATATTTTGCTTTGAATATGCCATTATTATAATTACTTAATTGTAACAAATGTATTATAAAATTATGAATTATCTATGATTTTTGTCGTGAAACCATTCAAAACCAAATGATAATTGAATAATTCAAATAAACAAAAATTAAATATATAAACCCTGAATAGCCGTCCAGTTTTCAATAATAATGTTAAAGTACATAATTAAGAAAGCGATGGCTACAATAAGTTGCATACCGGTTGAAACCAAAAAGCCAATAAATGCGCCCATAGCTGCTTTGGTGGCTTGCTCTTTGTCTTTGTTTTTTAGATATTCGCCTACAAAAGCACCTGCAAAAGGACCAATTAAAATACCGCCCGGAATAGGTGTAAATATCCCAACCAATAAGCCAATCATAGCGCCATAAGTGCCGTATTTACTGCCACCGAATTTTTTGGTGCCCATTGCCGGAATGAAATAATCTAAAATGGAAATACCTAAGGCAATGGCAAAAGTAAAACTTATCATTTGCCAATTATCCGGAATTACTTTGGCATAAGTCAATACCAGCAAACCTGCCCAACCACTCATAGGTCCGGGCAAACCGGGCACAACGCAACCAATAATGCCTACAATAATCAGTAGTAAACCCAAAAGAATCAGTACCGTATCCATTTGTATAATTTTGATTGGATAAAGTTAAGAAAAATATTATTTACAACAAAGGTATTTTAGATTTAATTGGTAGAGACGCCCAATTTGGGCGTCTCTACCAATTTGGGCGTCTCTACCAAATTACATTTATTTTTTTACACGCTTAGGGTTATCCGAAATAAAACTTTGCCAACTGCCATATTTTTTCTTTCCGCTTGTTTTGCCACCATTATAAAAATGACAAACTGCTACTGCCAGTCCGTCGGTGGCATCGAGTTTTGTCGGTAGTACAGAAATATTTAACAGGCGTTGCAACATACCGGCTACTTGTTCTTTTGAAGCGTTTCCATTTCCGGTAATTGCCATTTTTACTTTTTTGGGCAGGTATTCGGTTATAGGTACTTCGCGATACAATCCGGCTGCCATTGCCACTCCTTGTGCGCGTCCTAATTTGAGCATTGATTGTACATTTTTGCCAAAAAACGGCGCTTCAATGGCTAACTCGTCAGGGTGATATTCGTCAACCAACTGTAAGGTGCGTTCAAAAATTTTTTTTAACCGTAGGCTGTGACTATCGTATTTGCTTAGAATCAGTTCGTCCATCAAAATCAATTCCATTTTGTTTCCGATAACCTTAATCATACCAAAACCCATAACAACGGTTCCGGGATCAATACCTAATATGATGCGTTCTGTTTTCAATATTTTTCTTATTTTGCAGAAATCAAAATTAAAGCTTTTTTTTGGTTTTATTTTGTGTGTCAAAGGAATTTATCAACTCTCTTGTCAAGTTTTACGAATAATCATCAATAAAATGTATAAAACGAGTAAATTTTTATCGACTTTTGTTAAAATAGCCATTAGTTTATGGGCTGTTTATTACTTGATGCAGCATTTTGAAAAGCAACATATTTCGATAGAAATTGTCCGCCGTTTGAGTCTGTTGCAAATATTAATTTTGTTTTTGCTGAGCTTGGTAAATTGGAGTGTCGAAATTCGTAAATGGCAATATTTGGCTTCAAATGTTAAACAAATTGATTTTTTTGAAGCAAGCCGGCAGAGTTTAATCAGTTTTGCATTGTCTTTACTCACGCCAAACCGAGTAGGCGAATTGGGTATAAAAACGCTGTTTTTTGACAAACGCGATGCCAAAAAAATATTTTCATTATCGCTGATAGGCACAACTACTCAAATGCTGAACAGTTTGTTGTTTGGATTTGCTGGGCTACTGATTTTATTGATTTTTGACCCTAATATTTTAGCTGATTTCGCAAGCAAAATAAACATTCACTTATCTACATCGCAACAGATTTTGACAGGATTAGTAATCTTGCTTTTTATTGGTTTTATCATTTTTGTAATCAAGCAAAGAAAAAAGAAATTATTGCTCAACAGCTTATCCATTTGGATTAAAACATTTGGGTTTTCGTTTATACGATACTTGGTTTTTTCGTTTCAATTTTTGTTGATTTACAGTATCTTTTCAAGCGAAAGCAATCTTTTTCTTATCTATATTGCCATTGCATTAACTTATTTGCTTGCCACCATTATTCCGATGTTGGCATTTATGGATTGGGCGGTAAAAGGCAGCGTAGCCCTAAGTGTTTTTGGCTTTCTGCATTTACAATCCGATATTGCGGTTGTTAGTGTTGCTTTGATGTGGCTACTAAATTTTTTACTGCCTTTTGTTGCAGGAATATACTTGCTTTGGCAGTGGAAAAAGGTTAGAGATTAGAAAGTTACTTTTAGATATTTGGCATACCTAAAATTAATCAATAGCTTTTTCTTTTTGATGAATCAGCTTGGTTAATCCGATGGATAAATCCAAAAAAATCAATTTCGGATTGGCATTTCGTTCAATATGATAAGTGGCATCGGCAATGGTTTTGTATATCGCTTCGATGTTGCTACTGTGAATAAAAGGTGCTAATTTTTGTATATCAAATCCGAGTTTTGAAAAATCGTAATAAGCCAATTGTTTGTTTTGGTAGTTAATCAGCAGGGCTTGCCTAAATGTTTCGAGGGCAAATTGCAGAAATTGTTTTTGCGACTCGCGTCCCGTGGCTGCCATTTCTTCTGACCATTTAATCAGTTTTTGAATAGCTTGTTTATTGCTTTTTGCCGAAAAAGCGACGCGTACCCAAGTAATAAAGGCTTTTTGAAAATCTTCGTCATTGTTGTCTTCGGCGGCTAATTGTAGGGCTTTGTGCCAATTTCCGTTAGATTGATGGGCTATTTTCAAGGCTTTTTCTTCCGAAATATGATGATTTTTTGTCAATTCGTCAGTAATTTGTGCTACTGAAATCGGATTGAAATGATGCACTTGACAACGACTTAATATGGTTGGCAAAATCATATCGGTTTTTTCGGCAATCAATATAAATTTGGTATCTTCGGGTGGTTCTTCCAATATTTTGAGCAATTTATTGGCGGTTTCATTATTCATTTTTTCAATCATCCAGATAATGAATACTTTATATTTTGCCGTATAGGGTTTTACTGCTACTTTTTTTATTAGGTTTTCGGCATCAACAACCCTGATGAGTCCTTGTTTGTTGGCAACTTCGAGATGTTTCATCCAATCGAAAAGACCCGCATAGGGATTTTGCGTTAAGAAGCTTCGCCATTCGGTCATAAACTGACTGCTATCGGGTTTTTTTATGCGGTCGGTGGTTGCGGTAGGAAAAACAAAATGCAAATCGGGGTGACTTAAATGTTGCACGGTACGCATACAATTGGGGTCATTGTCGCAAAGCAATTCGCCGGCAAAAGTCCACGCCATTGCTAAGCTGCCTGTGCCTTCGTCGCCTACAAACAATTGTGTATGCGCAATACGATTTTGGGCTATTGCTTTTTTGAAATAATCTTTTAAAAAATCTTGACCTATAATTTGATTGAAATTCATAGTACAAAAATAAGCATTTTTTAGGAGTAATTAGAGAGCGATTATAAAACTCTTAAAAGTTTCGTTTGGTGGTTGAACTTAGGTTATTTTCAAAAATCTAGTAGAACGATGCCAAGTCATCAGTTTAAAATTAGCTTTTGTCTTATGAACCGCCGAATACTTGACCTGCTTGGTTTGTTTTTGGGGTAGTCGAAGGGTTCGGTGGTGTGAGAGGTGTGCCGGCTGGGGGTTGGTGGTCAGCCATCTACTCGATTATCATCTTTTTTTTTAATTATTCCATTTTCTTCAATTGAATATTCCGCAATAATTTTCTTTTTAGATTTTATTTCCACCTTCATTTTTTCTGTCAATTTTCCTTCAAAGTATTCATTATCGTTATCACTCCATTTTGCAAAGTCTATTTTTGATATTAATTTTCCATTTGGTTTATATGTTCTAAATTCAAATATATAATGTCTTCCGTGTTTAGCATAATCCCTTATTCCAATTTCGAGTAAAATATATTTAGGTTTAATTATTCTACCATATGCATAATATTCTTTGGAACAAATCAAACTATCAGTTCTTTTTTCGCACCTATTTTTAATGTATTCTTCAAACTGATTTTGTTGAAGTATTTTTTTTAAATTCTCTCTT
>CAZSBI010000131.1:0-5364 GCA_964604735.1 uncultured Flavobacteriaceae bacterium
CTTATATTTAACAGGTGTTTCTCCATCTCTATTTTCTTTTAGCCGAAGGGGTAATAGTCGTTGTAGGTCATAATATCTGGTACAAATATAGGTGTTTCTGTGGAATTTGCAAAATGTTGTTTTTGGCTGTTGGCTGTTGGCTGTTGGCTATTGGCTGTTGGCTCTTGGCTATTAGCTGTTAGCTTATCGGGACAACCACCTACTTCGGTCTTCCGACTTCTGACTTCGGTCTTCAACCGCACTTTTACCTTTTCCCTCGCTCCTTTTACCTCGTTCCTTTTACCTTTTCCCTTCTTTTGGTCTTCAAAAACCAAAAGTAAGCAATACAATTATCCGAAACAAACAGTACAATATCTAAAACAAGCGTTCCATATCCAACTTGCCATAATTTCCGGAGCTCATCATCAACATGACTTGATTTGATAAGTCTTTGTTATACAGATATTTATGCAACTCTTTCGGGTCTGTAAATACAATTAAATCTTTGCGATTAAACGCTTTGACTATCAGTTCGGGCGGAATGGCTTCCATGCGTTTTATTTTCATAGCCTCAGGCGAATAAAAAACAATAGCTTCGTCAACCGGATTTAAAGCGTCTTTGTATTTGGGCAAAAAATCTTTGTTTAAACTGCTATAAGTATGCAGTTCTAATACGGCTGTAATTTTTTTGTCCATGTAACTCTCTCTTACGGCTTTTACGCTGGCAATTACTTTTGACGGTGCATGAGCAAAGTCTTTAAAAATAACTTTTCCGTCCTTGTCAAAAATCTTTTCTAATCGTTTGTCTGCTCCTTCAAAACTTTGGATAGCTCGATAAAAATCGGTGTCCGAAACGCCCAAAACGGCACATACTTTTCTGGCTGCTTCGGTGTTTTGCATATTGTGTTTTCCTAAGATTTTCATCGGAATATCACCGGCTTGTGTTTTGATGTAATATACATTGTCCTTGGTAAAATATGCAGGTGTTTGATAAGGTTTTATATATATATCTGCCTGACAAGATTGGGCAAAACCGCTCAATACTTCGTCTTCTGCATTATAAATTAAATTTCCTCCCTTTTCGATGGTTTTCATATATGCCAAAAACTCTTTGTTATAATCATCTTCTACCGGAAATTTGTTGATGTGATCCCAAGCAATACCACTAATTACAGTAGTATGCGGCTTGTACCACAAAAACTTCGGACGCGGATCAATGGGTGACGATAAGTACTCATCGCCCTCTAAAATAATAGTGTCAAGACTATCGTCAAGCTGCACCATGGTTTCAAAACCTTTGAGTTGTGAGCCCACCATATAATTTACTTTTTTGCCCACCTTATCCAGTACGTGCAAAATCATAGAGGTAATGGTTGTTTTGCCATGTGAACCTGCCACTACGACCCTATTCATTTGCTTACTTTGCAAGTATAAATACTCGGGATAGGAATAAATCGGAATGCCTAATTCTTGTGCCTTATGCAATTCGGCGTTATCGGGTTGTGCGTGCATACCTAAGATGATGGCATCTAAATTCTTAGTGATTTTTTCGGGAAACCAACCAAATTTTTCGGGCAGTAAACCATACTTTTCTAAACGCGATTTTGAGGGGTCGTAAATAATATCGTCGCTACCGCTAATTGTATATTTTTTCTTGTGTAAGGCTATGGCCAAATTGTGCATGGCAGCACCGCCAATAGCAATAAAATGAATATTCATAATTCTTATTTTTTATCAACTACGAACGAAGTCGTTTTTTAAGCATATTTATTTTTTCAAGGGCATCAGCTTCTTTTTTCTTTTCCATAGCAACTACTTGCTCAGGGGCATTATTTACAAAACGTTCATTGCTCAATTTTTTCTGTACAGATTTCAAAAAACCTTCGGTATATTTGAGTTCTTCTTCCAATTTTTTGCGTTCTTCCTCTTCATCAATCAATCCGGCTAAGGGCACAAAATATTCATTTGTTTTGACTCTAAATGCGCCGGCATTATCTAAGGCTGTGTCAATAATATCAATAGCAGACACATTTCCCATTTTTTTGATAATAGAAACCAATTCGGTACTTAATTTTTCGTTTTCTAATATCGAGAGCGTAATGGCTTCTTTTTGCGGAATATTTTTTTCTTTTCTGATTTTTCTGATGTTTGAAATTACTTCTTGCACCTGATCCATTTCTGCAATAAATGCTGCATCAAAATCTTGTATTTTTGGATATGCCGATATAATCATAGCGGTTTCGGGCGTACGCTTATTGATATATTGCCAAATTTCTTCGGTAATAAATGGCATAAACGGGTGTAATACTTTTAAATTATTTTCTAATATGGCAATGATATCATCATAGGTTTTTTGATCCATTTTTTCGCCAAAAGCAGGTTTTACCATTTCGAGTAACCACGAGCTGTAATCGTCCCAAACGAGTTTGTAAATTCGCATTAAAGCATTGGAAATGCGATACTTAGAAAAGTCATCTTCAATACCTGACAATACTTCATTAAACTTGTTTTTATACCATTTTATAGCGGTTTTAGCATAATCGGGTTGAATTTTGTCGCTATCTATTTCCCAAGATTTTACCAAACGGAATCCATTCCAGATTTTATTGGCAAAATTACGTCCTTGCATAACCAAATCCATATCAAAAGGCAGGTCGTTTCCGGCTGGCGATGTCAACAACATTCCTACGCGAACGGCATCGGCGCCGTGTTCTTCCATCATTTTGATTGGATCGGGAGAGTTACCCAATGATTTAGACATTTTTCTGCCTAATTTATCGCGTACAATTCCGGTCAGATATACATTTTCGAAAGGTTTTTTACCGGCATATTCGTAGCCTGCAATAATCATACGCGCTACCCAAAAGAATAATATTTCGGGGGCTGTAACCAAGTCGTTGGTCGGATAGTAATATTGAAATTCTTTATTATCGGGATTGCGAACACCGTCAAACACACTCATAGGCCAAAGCCAAGAAGAAAACCAAGTATCTAAGGCATCTTCATCTTGTTTTAAATCAGATAATTGCAAATTGTTATTACCCGATTTTTCTTGTGCCAAAGGCAAGGCTTTTTCGATAGATTCGGCTACTACAAAATCGTTTTCGCCATCTCCGTAGAAATATGCCGGAATACGATGTCCCCACCATAATTGACGAGAGATATTCCAATCGCGAACATTATCCATCCAATGAAAATAAGTGTTTTCAAATTTCTTTGGAATCAGTTTTACTTCTTCGTTTCTGATAGCATCTAAGGCAGGTTGTGCCAATTCTTTCATTTTCAAAAACCATTGGCGAGACAAACGTGGTTCTATAACCGCTTTGGTGCGTTCTGAACGTCCTACGCGATGATTATGTTTTTCAATTTTATCTAAAAAACCTTTATCTTTCAGTTCCTCGACAATTTCTTTTTTAACCACATCACGATCTTTGCCCTCGTAGTGCAATCCGTAGCTGTTTAGCGTTGCATCTTCGTTAAAAATATCGATAATTTCCAGATTGTGACGTTCGCCAATTTCCTTATCGTTAGGGTCGTGAGCGGGCGTAATTTTTAAGGCACCTGTTCCAAATTCGGGATCAACATAATCGTCAGAAATAATTGGAATTTCACGATTGGCAATGGGCACTAAGGCTTTTTTACCGATAAATTTAGCATATTTTTCGTTTTCGGGGCTTACAGCAATGGCAGTATCGCCCAAAATAGTTTCGGGGCGCGTGGTTGCAATTTGTATATAGGCGTCCTCTTCGCCTACAATCGGGTAATTGAGGTAGTATAAATGTCCGGCTTCATCGGCATAGTCAACTTCTTCGTCAGAAACAGTGGTTTTAGCAACCGGATCCCAATTTACCATTCTAAATCCGCGGTAAATTTTGCCTTTGTTATAAAGGTCTATAAATACTTTGATAACCGACTCGTACATATCGTCGTCGAGCGTAAATTTGGTTCTTTCCCAATCGCAAGAAGCGCCAAGTTTTTTGAGTTGTTCTAAAATAATACCTCCGTGTTTATGTGTCCAGTCCCAAGCGTGTTTTAAAAATTCGTCGCGAGACAAATCGTCTTTGCTAATGCCTTCTGCTTGCAATTTTGCTACGACTTTGGCTTCGGTGGCAATAGACGCGTGATCGGTTCCGGGCACCCAGCAGGCATTGTAACCTTGCATACGCGCACGTCTGATTAATACGTCTTGTAGTGTATTGTTAAGCATATGTCCCATGTGTAATACGCCGGTTACATTTGGCGGCGGAATTACAATTGTATAGGCTTCTCTTTCGTCAGGTTCTGAATGAAAATAGTTGTTTTTCATCCAGTATTCATACCATTTGTCTTCAATTTGAGATGGATTGTACTTGGTAGGTATTGTCATTATAATATTTTTTTTCTTTTATTTTGATACTTTTTCTTCTAAAAAATCTGCCTTTTCCTTCAATAATATATGACATTATCGATTTGGCACAGATTTTGAAATTAATAAAGCACAAATTTAATTTATTTTTATGAAAGTTCAATCATTTAAAAAAAAATTATAACTTTGGACTTTAATATTAATGTTGAAATGAACTAATTAAAATATATCAAAGATGAAAAAAGCATTATTATTTTTGTTAATTTTTGTAGGATTACAAGGATTTTCGCAAGAAGAAAAGAAAGCTAAAATAGAATTTAAGCAACTCGAAATAGATTATGGTACCATTGATAAAAATTCTGACGGCACGCGCGTTTTCGAGTTTACCAATACGGGAGATGCACCTTTGGTTATCAATAGAGTAAAATCGTCATGCGGTTGTACCATTCCGAGCAAACCGGATAAACCAATTATGCCCGGTCAAACCGGAAAAATTGTAGTTAAATATAACACACATCGTGCCGGTCCGTTTAGAAAAACCATCACGGTTTATTCTAATGCCGAAAATAGTGTTGTAATACTTAAAATCAGAGGAAAAGTAGTTGATCCTAATGCCGTTAACTTAAAGCGCACTAATCAAAGTCCGATGGTTCATTAAGCACAAAAAAATCATTCAATAAAAAAATCCCGATAAGTTGCCTTATCGGGATTTTTTATGTTTTTCTAACAACAGAACTAATCAATTGTTAAATAACCAAGCTTATCTTTTTTCTTTTTTGAGGAATATATGATATAATTTTTATTGTCTATTCTATAAAAGATACGCGGACGTAAAATTAGTTGTTCTTTATTTATCTTAGCTTGGTTTAGTCTTGATATTTTTCCATTTTCATCAAAAGATAAAAGAACAAAAACAGACTTGTTATAATTTCTCATTCTTTTTAAATGATCCATATCTGTTTTTCCATTATTTTTTACATGATCGTTATACATTACAGTTAATATTCCGTCTCTGTAAATGGGTAGTACGCTTAAATACT
>CAZSBI010000132.1:0-10525 GCA_964604735.1 uncultured Flavobacteriaceae bacterium
GTTGGATAATATTTTTAGGAATTTTTGTATTGGGAAGTAGGAAAGAAATGAAAATTATTAAAAATTATTCTTGGACAATATATAAAGAACAAAAAAAATATTTCCATGAAGTATTAAAAAATTAATATTTTTTCACAAAAATTTAAACAAGCAAAAGATAACGCCAGTTTAATATATATAAAATGGTAGCGTCTATCAAATATTAATACATTACAATTAATCGACAAATGATATTCAAACACAAATTTTCAACCAAATGGTCAGATTTCGACCCCAACAGACATATGCGTCATACTGCTTACGCCGATTATTCGGCAGAAGTGCGTACGCGTTTCTTTTTACAACACAAGCTCACACTTGACGATTTTGCACGCATGCACATCGGTCCCATTTTGTTTAAAGAAGAAACTACTTTTTTAAAAGAAATTCATATTGGCGAAGATATCACGGTTACGATGGAACTAATTGCCGCTACACCTAAAATGGAACGTTGGCAATTTAAACACCAAATTTTTAATGAAAAAGGTGATTTGTCTGCCGAAGTAATTGCCAAAGGTGCATGGATAGATTTGCAAAAACGAAAGCTCACTACCCTACCCGATAATGTATTGGAAATATTAAAAAACATTCCAAAATCTGAAAATTTTGTAAGCATTTCATTAAAAACCAAATAATGCATCCAAAAAACATTCATCAAAACAAATATGATATTGACAAACTTTGTCAGGTATTTCCTGCGCTTAGAGCATTTGTTTTTGTGAATAAATACGGTACACAGACTATCAATTTCTCGTCGGATAAAGCGGTAAAAGCACTAAATACCGCCTTGCTGAAATTTCATTACGCTATTGATTATTGGCAGTTTCCGGACAATAATTTATGTCCTCCCATTCCGGGACGCGCCGATTATTTACATCATCTCAACGAATTGTTAAATTTGCCAAAACAAGCTAGAATATTAGATATTGGCACAGGTGCTACGGTTATTTATCCGCTCTTGGGTCTAAGACTTTTTGATTGGCAATTTGTAGCGAGCGAAATCAATCCGGATTCATATCATAATGCCATTGAGATTGTGGCAAAAAATGAATTGACTAATCAAATTGAGGTACGCTTACAACAAAATCACAAGCATATTTTAAACGGAATTGTGCAAAAAAATGAAAAATTTACAGCCTCAATCTGTAATCCGCCCTTTTTTCAATCTAAAAAAGCCGCTTTACAAGCCAATGCTCGAAAAGTAAGAGGATTGAACAAAAAAAAGGTGCAGAAAACTGTTGTCAATCAAAATTTTTCAGGCATTTCAGACGAACTTTGGACGGTAGGTGGCGAAAAAGCATTTGTTACAAAATATATTGATGAAAGTTTGCTGTATAAAAATCAATTTGAATGGTTTACAAGTCTTATTTCAAACAAAGACAATCTAAAAGCACTACAATATTTACTACAAAAACAAAAAGCCAAAACCAAAATAATAGAAATGTCACAAGGTAACAAAACGATACATATTTTGGCTTGGCGTTATACAAACTAATTACATTTTTTTGAACAATTTTAATGTTTTAATAAATACTGCAATGAAATTAGTATATTTGCATTTATTTAAAACGAATCTAAATAGCTTTCTATGGCAAATCTGTTTGAAGAAAACAATAAGAAACAAGCATTGAAAAACAAATTATATTTTTATGCATTTTACACTGTACTACTGTTTTTACTCGCTTTACTGATTGTCATATCAGGCAAAGGAAGCGATATCTGTATAAGTAATTATTTTTGTGCCAATACCAAAACACAGATTCTAAAAGCAAGTTTTATCTTGTATTTATATTTGCTGTTTTTTGTAATCATAATGATACAAACATACAAATTACTTGAAAAATTGATTGCCAAAAAAAATCACATCAAATACTTTAAATACATTTTTTATGCCTTAACTCCTTTTGTATTATTGGTTGTTTGGCTGGCAGGCACTCGCTATGAGGAGGCACAATTAATGGTTGTTTTTACGGCAATTATTTCGATTGCGGGACTAATGTTGATTGAATTTAGAAAAAAAGAATAATTTTTTGCCAATCATATCATACTTTTTTCTACATTTGTTTACTTTCAAAAAAAACATATAGAAATGAGTAAAAATATAAAACAAAAATTAAGCAAAAAACAAGCCATTGCTTACGAAAATAAATATGGCGCACACAACTATCATCCGCTTCCCGTAGTCCTATCAAAGGGTAAGGGCGTTTATGTTTGGGACCTTGACGGCAAAAAATATTTCGATTTTTTATCGGCATACTCAGCTGTAAACCAAGGGCACGGACATCCAAAAATTGTAAAAGCCTTGGCAAAACAAGCTAAAAAATTAGCTTTGACATCAAGAGCATTTTATAATGACAAATTAGGTCCTTACGAAAAATTTGCGACCAAATACTTTGGTTTTGATAAGCTTTTGCCTATGAATACTGGCGCTGAGGCTGTTGAAACTGCCATTAAATTAGCAAGAAAATGGGCTTATGAGAAAAAAGGCATTCCCGAAAAGAAAGCAAATATTATTGTTGCCAAAGGAAATTTTCACGGACGCACAACTACTATTATTTCCTTTTCTAACGACCCCGAAGCAAGAGATAATTTTGGTCCCTATACGCCGGGATTTACCAAAATACCTTACAACAATTTAAAAGCTCTGGAAAAAGCACTTAAAAAGAATAAGAATATTGCAGCATTCTTAGTTGAACCAATTCAAGGCGAAGCAGGTGTATTTGTACCTGACGAAGGCTACTTAAAAGGCGCTAAGAAACTTTGCGAGAAATATGGCGTTTTATTCATTGCCGACGAAGTACAAACCGGCATTGCACGTACCGGCAAATTGTTAGCGGTTGACCACGAAAATGTTAAACCGGATGTGCTTATCTTAGGAAAAGCTATGTCGGGCGGTGTTTATCCGGTCTCTGCTGTTTTGGCTAACGACGATATTATGTTGACTATCAAACCCGGACAACACGGTTCTACTTTTGGAGGAAATCCGGTGGCTGCTAATGTTGCCGTGGCTGCGCTTAAAGTTATCAAAAAAGAAAAATTGGCTGAAAATGCTGAAAAAATGGGAAAAATATTCCGTAAAGAATTACAAAAAGTAGTCGATTCGTCTAAGTTTGTAAAACAAGTACGCGGCAAAGGTTTGCTTAATGCTGTAGTAATTGACGATACCGAAGAAAGCGATACCGCTTGGAATATTTGTTTAAAATTGGCAGACAATGGTTTGTTGGCAAAACCCACACACGGAAATATTATTCGTTTTGCTCCGCCCTTGGTTATCAACAAAAAACAATTGATGAAAGCTATTGCTATTATTAAAAAATCTATTGCCGATTATGAGCAAGAAAACCTTTAATAGACCAAAAAGAATTCAATTTATGTATTTCCTCCTGATATTCACTTCGGGAGGAATACTCTTCTACATTAATACTTTACCCAAAGCAGAAAGAAATGTCTGGGTAATGCTGTCTCTACTTATTGTTTTATTGTTTTCTTTCATGAAATCGACCAAGAATTGGGCTTATGACAATCCCAAAGACAATGAAGAAGAAAACGAAGCAAAAAAAACTGTTTACAAAGACAAAGACATTCCTACACTTGAAGAAATGATTAAAAAGAGGAAAAAATAATTTGTCAAACTATTTTATTTATTACTTAGAGCAGCATTGTAATATTCAGGCTGACCTGTAACTTCATCGCCGAGCCAATCAGGTTTTGCAAACGTTGTATTTTCTGAGGGCAATTCGATTTCGGCTAAGAGCAATCCTTCGTTTTCGCCTAAAAATTCGTCAACTTCCCAAAATAAATTGTTTTCGGCCGGAATAATATACCTAACTTTTTCAATAACACCGGGCAAAGCAATATCTATAAGGCTTTGTGCATCATTGAGCAAAATTTCTTTTTCCCATTCAAAACGCGTTGTACCTGAGGCATTGCTTTTGCCTTTGATTGTAATAAAACCGGAAGCATCTTTAATACGCACACGCACAGTTCTTGCCTTATCCCGACTTAAATACGCCTGAATAATATGATGAAAACGACTCGCTTCTAACTTAAAACTATCGTCTCGTACTAAAAATTTTCTTTCTATTTCTTGCATTTAGATTTATTTTTTGGCTATTGAATTATTTGCAGCGATAATCAAATGCCGATTTTCCACCACACCCCTTAAAACCTTAAGTCCTTTAATCCTTAACACCTTCTCACCTTAATACCTTTAGTCCTTAATACCTTAACACCTTTAGTCCTTAATACCTTTTGTCCTTTAATTATTAACCAAAGCAATCTCCAAGACTTCTTCCATTTTTTTAACATAGTGGAATTTCAGTCCTTTGATATAGCGTTTTTTTATTTCATCAACATCTTTTCTGTTCTTTTCGCATAAAATCAGTTCCTTGATATTGGCACGTTTTGCCGCAAGAATTTTTTCTTTAATACCGCCGACGGGTAACACTTTGCCACGCAAGGTAATTTCGCCTGTCATAGCCAAATTGGGTTTTACTCTTTTGTTGGTCAAAACTGACACCATAGAAGTAAGCATTGTAATTCCGGCAGAAGGACCATCTTTAGGCGTAGCGCCTTCGGGAACGTGAACGTGGATTTGATAATTCTCGAACATCTCGGGGTCAATGCCTAATTTTTTATATTTCGACTTGATATATGCCAAGGCAATTTGCGCCGATTCTTTCATTACTTTGCCTATATTTCCGGTAACGCTTAGTTGTCCTTTACCTTTGGACAAAATAGATTCAATAAACAAAATATCACCACCAACGCGTGTCCAAGCCAATCCGGTTACCACGCCCGGAATTTTATTACTTTCATATTCCGATATCGAGAATTTAGGTTTACCCAGAATCTTTTCAATGGCATTATTGGTCAATTTTACCTCATAATTTTCTTCCATAGCAATAGATTTTGCCACAAAACGAACAATTTTGGCAATGGTTTTATCTAATCCGCGTACACCTGATTCCTTGGTATAACTTTCAATAATTCTGCGGTATTGCTTTTTGCCAATTTTTAAATGCGCCTTTGTCAATCCGTGTGCTTTAAGTTGTTTGTTGAGTAAATGGCGTTTGGCAATTTCGATTTTTTCTTCAATAGTGTAGCCGGTTAGCGGAATAACTTCCATACGGTCACGCAATGCCCAAGGAATGTCATAAAAATAGTTTGCCGTAGCAATAAACATTACTCGAGACAAATCATAGCCAATTTCTAAGAAGTTGTCATAAAATTCGGCATTTTGTTCAGGGTCAAGCACTTCAAGCATTGCAGAAGAAGGATCGCCGCGATGACTACTGCCTAATTTGTCGATTTCATCTAAAATAAATACCGGATTAGAAGTACCTGCTTTTTTAATAGATTGAATAATTCTGCCCGGCATAGCACCGATATAAGTTTTGCGATGTCCACGAATTTCGGATTCGTCTTTTAAGCCACCCAAAGACATACGTACATATTTACGTCCTACGGCTTCGGCTATTGATTTTCCTAAGGAGGTTTTACCAACACCGGGAGGTCCGTACAAACATAAAATAGGCGATTTCATATCATTTTTGATTTTTAGAACTGCCAAATACTCAATAATTCGTTTCTTGACATCTTCTAAACCGAAATGATCTTTATCCAATACCTCTTGTGCATATTTCAGGTCTATTTTATCTTCGGATAATTCGTCCCAAGGCAAGTCGAGCATTAACTCTAAATAATTGCGTTGAATGCTAAAATCAGGCGCCTGCGGATTCATACGTTGCAAGCGTTTTACTTCTTTAATAAAATGCTCTTTTACCGCAGATTTCCATTTTTTTGCTTCGCCTTTTTTCTTTAATTCTTCAATTTCTTTATGACCACTATCGCCTAATTCCTCTTGAATAGTTTTAATTTCTTGATGTAAAAAATACTCGCGACTTTGTTTGTCTAAAACCCTACGCGTTTTGTTTTGAATATCGTTTTTTAACTCTAATCGTTGTACTTCTTCGTCTAAATATTTGAGCAATTCCAATGCTCTATCCTTAAAAATATCCGTTTCAAGCAAGGCTTGTTTTTCTTTGACTTCAATTTCTAGATTAGAGGTAATAAAATTGACTAAAAACACCGGACTGGTAATATTGTCAATTGCCATAGTAGCTTCCGAAGGTATATTCTGATTAAGTTTTATCGACTTTGAAGCCAATTCTTTTATGGAATCAATTATAGCAGAAAGCTCCTTGTTCATTTTCGGATTGGCATCAGGCAGAGTGCTTATTGATGCGGTGATATATGGATTTTCTTGTAAAATATTAACAATTTTAAAGCGTTTTATTCCCTGAATAATGACGGTCAAATTACCATCGGGCATCTTGATGATACGCTGTATTTTGGCTACCGTTCCGACTTTATAAATGTCTTTGCCAAGTGGTATTTCAATTTTTGGATTGATTTGTGCTACAACGCCCAACATTTTATCTTTTTCGTTGGCATCTTCAATCAGTTGTATCGATTGATCGCGTCCTACCGAAATAGGAATCACAACGCCGGGCAATAAAATATTGTTGCGCAGTGTCAATATCGGTAATTCATCGGGGACTTTTTCGTCCTGCATTTTTTTTTCATCTTCGGGACTTAATAACGGAATAAATTCTGCTTCTTCGTTAAGCACATCTAACCACACTTTATCTTTATCTGCCTGTCTATTTCCCATAATTATTTTTTCTGTTTTAGTTGCAATAATTGTTCCTTTACATCATCATAAACTAAAGTCTGCAATATTGTCACATTTTACATTTCTTTGATTGATTTTTCGAATGGAACTCTGTTCAAAATACTTCTTGCTAAGGTAATTTCGTCGGTATATTCGAGCTCCTCTCCTACTGAAATTCCTCGTGCTATGGTCGATATTTGCGGTGCATTTGACATTACTGACACCTGTCTAAATAAATAAAAATTAGTTGTGTCACCATCGATTGTGGCACTCATTGCAAAAATAATTTCGTCAATTTTGCCGGTTTCTATACGTTTGAGCAAAGGCGCAATGCTTAAATCGGAAGGTCCGATGCCTTCGATAGGCGAAATTTTACCACCCAAAACGTGATAAACACCTTTGTACTCGCCGGTGTTTTCAATAGCCATTACATCGCGAACATCTTCGACTACACATACCAACGCGTGATTGCGTTTTGGGTTGCTACAAATATCGCAAACTTCTTTGTCCGAAATATTATGGCATACCGAGCAATGCTTAATCTCTCTACGAAATTTAGTTATCGATGCAGAAAGATTTTCGCTTTGATCTTCGGGCTGCTTCAATAAATGCAGGGCTAATCGTAATGCTGTACGCTTCCCGATGCCCGGCAATTTCGATATTTCATCGACAATTTCGGTTAGTAATTTTGAAGGATATTCCATAAAAGCAAAGATACAAATTGTAAATGAATTTTTGACTATTTTTTGTTTTTCCTGTTTTCTGCACTTTTTACAGCAAGTTTTGATAACTACTTCAATATTAATGTTTTATCAATTTTTATAATTTCAATTTGAGTGTTACGAAGGTGATATTTTTATAATTTCACCTATGTTTGTGCGAAAAAAAAGAATAAATCGGGCTCTATAAGTGTTCAGGCAATAGATAAAAGTTACGAAAAGTATAAAGTTTTGAAAACTATCGGTAGCTCATCTAACAAAATGGAGATTAATGTTTTTATCTTATAAAAAAAAGTAAATTTTACAATATACGAACAGCAAAAAATTAGATTTTGACAAGCATTCGGCAGACTAAATTTTTAACAGTATAAAAGAAATACAAGTTGTAGTTATAAAATTATTAATTGAAAAAATATATAAAGATTTTGGATTTAATAAGATAAATTCTTTATTACAATATCTAATAATTGACCGCCATTTTTATATCGACAGGGGGAAGAATAAAAAAAACCTGAGTAAAAAACTCAGGTTTAATATATTAATAATGTAAGAAAGTTTCTAATCAAGCCATTCTGTGAAGAAGCTCATCATTGCTTCTTTAAGTTCGTAGTGTAACTTGATATAGGTTTTCATTTCATCTCTTAATGGAATTTGTTCTCGATAAAGTTTACCGTCTAATGGTTCGTTAATATCAGCGGTTTTTACAGTTAAGCGTTTTTGTTTTATTTTATGTAATAGGTCAGAAATTACTTTTCTCTCTCTCAAAATTTTGTTTTGAAAACTTTCTAAGGCTACCGATGCATCTTTATTAATTTCTTTTCTTGCTGCTACTTCATCTAATTTTTCTTGAAAAGTATCCATTTCATCTCTATGAAATTTCAATTCTCTTTTCCAAGTATCTAAGTTGAACTCTAAGTCACTTAAATAATTTACTTTTTGCTCCATAATCTCAATATTTTTTTGTTTTGTATTTTAAAAGTATAAAATTAATATATTTTTTTGAATAATAAAATATTATTTGCCAATTTTTACTAGTTCTACTTCAAATATTAAATCTGCATTTGGAGGAATAACACCTCCGGCGCCACGATTGCCGTAACCTAAGTGGGGTGGAATAAATAAAATAGCCTTGCCTCCCTCTTTTAATTGCATAATACCTTTATCCCAACCTGCTATAACTTTTCCTTTTCCAACAGGGAATGTTAATGGTTGCTTTCTGTCATAAGACGAATCAAATTTAGTTCCGTTTGTTAAATAGCCTGTATAGTGAACCTGCACCATTTCTCCTGATTTAGGCTTTCGTCCTTCACCTTCTTTAACGGTATATATTTTTAAACCGGATTCGTCTTCTACGGCTTGTGTTTTTTTTGAGTTAAAGTCTGCAATTAATTTTTCTTTTTTAGCGTCATCTGCCTTTTTTGCAGCAAGTTTTTCTTTCATATAATCGCTAAAAACCTTAACGGCATTAAATTTTTTGGCTTTATCTCCTTTTCTAATGATTGTAACTTTTGTCATTTTATCACCTTTTCTGATTTTTTGAACAACATCAAAACCTTTGATGGTGTTGCCAAAAACACTATACTGCCCATCTAAATGAGGAGCTTTATCTAAGACGATAAAAAATTGACTGCCATTAGTGCCGGGCTTTGGTTCGCGTGCCATTGATAATGCACCTTTAATGTGTTTTAAATCGGATATTTCGTTTTTAAATTGATATCCGGGACCTCCTTGCCCTGTGCCAAGAGGATCGCCACCTTGTATTACAAAGTCTCTTTGCGCTCCGGTTGCTTTACTGACAACCCGATGGAAGCTTAGACCGTCGAAAAAGGGTTTTCCTTTGTATTCGTCTTTGACATAAGGGTTATTTCCTTCGGCTAGACTTACAAAACTGGCAACCGTAACAGGTGCTTTTGCGGGTTCTAATTTTACAAGAATATCACCCTTTTCTGTCTGAATTTCGGCATATAAACCGTTTTCTAAATCCGGATATTTAGATGATTTGCAACCGGTTAAGCTGAGTAATGCTACAAGTAGCAGTAAACTGATTTTTTTTATCATAATTATTTATTTTTTTGTTTTTCTATTTGAAATATTTTAATACGCATTTTTAGCGGTATGTTTTGTCCTATTCGTTTTTCATCGCCATGATAGCCATAGGCAGCATTAGATGGAAATAAAAACCAAGCCTCTTCATTTGCTTTTAATAAGGGGACTGCTTCTATAAATCCTCTAAATTGATTTTCGTGATTGACATAATATGTTTTTTTGCCGATTTCTTCACTCGAATAAATAATATTGTCACTTAAATCTCTAATCTCGTAATTCAATGTAACTTTATCGCCTGTTTTAGGGAAAATACTATCTTGAATATTTTGCTTTACATAATAATACCAAAATCCATGACCTGAATTGATATAATGGTGAATGCTATCCGTGCTAATCATTTTTCTGATATATTCCTCTTCTTTTTCTTTCAGGTTCTTACTCAGATTAACAGATTTTTCGTCACCAATCTTTTTGTTATGAGAAACAGGTTTTCTTGCAGATGATTGGTTATTGTTTTTGCAGGAAATGATAGCCGTCAAACTAAAAAACAGATATGTGAGAATTTTCTTATACATTGGTTTTTAATAGTTTTTCTTTAAATTCGGGGAGTTTCTCTAAAAATAAATTAACTGTATCTTCTACATTTAATTGTGTGCGACCTCCTGCCGCATTGAGATGTCCTCCTCCATTAAAGTATTTTTTGGCAAATTCATTGGCAGGAAAATCACCCTTTGATCTAAATGATATTCTTACACCTTCGCCGTCATTTTCTAAGAACATTACTGCAAAATTAGAATTAGCAAGTGATAAACCATAGTTGACAAAGCCTTCGGTATCGCCTTTCTTATAATTATGTTTGTCTAATTCAGCTTTTGTGAGTGCAATATATGCCGTTTTATACTCGGGCAAGAAAACTAGTTTGTTTAGCGCTTCACCCAGCAAATGTAATTTGTCTGTTGAAAAAGAATCGTATATTTTTATTTGAATCTTGTTGTGTGCGATGCCTTTATCCATTAATTCAGCTGCTACACGCATAGTGTTTGCC
>CAZSBI010000133.1:0-22328 GCA_964604735.1 uncultured Flavobacteriaceae bacterium
ACATTTTATTTTTAATAAAAAATAAATCTAGAAAGTAATCATCAACTTCAATATAAGCGTCATCTATTAACATTTTCTGCAGAATTTTATTATTATATAAATTCCCCATAATCTCTATGTTTTTATTTGAGAACTTGTCAGGTAAACTATTTATTGAATCAACAATTTTATATATATCATTTTTATTATAATATATTTTTACTTGCTTAATATTAGTATTTTCTTTTGTTTTATCTCTGCAAGAAACAAATGTTATGATAACGAAAAATACTATTGTAATACTTACTGTTTTTATTAATACTCTCATTTTTTTTCAATGTATTTATTATAGATGTACCCCTCTTGATTATCATATTTAATCTTTGTGAAATTATCTCCTTGCTCAAGAACTTCTACTTCACTACCCGAATTAACTCTTGTAGCCCTACCTTTTCCCTTTTACCTCGCTCCTCGCTCCTTTTCCCTTCTGTTAGGCTTCCATCTTCCAATAAACTAAAACTCAGCATTACCCGGATAGCGCGGATAAGGAATTACGTCGCGGATATTACCCATTCCGGTTACAAATTGCACAATACGTTCAAAACCTAATCCGAAGCCGCTATGTACAGCTGTACCGAATCGGCGCGTGTCGATATACCAATAGAGTTCTTCTTGATCAACGCCCAATTTTTCCATTTTATCGAGCAATACTTCTAAGCGTTCTTCACGTTGTGAACCTCCTACAATTTCGCCAATGCCGGGAAATAATACGTCCATAGCACGCACGGTTTTGCCGTCGTCATTGAGTCGCATATAAAATGCTTTGATATTGGCCGGATAATCAAAAATAATTACGGGACTTTTGAAATGTTTTTCGACCAAATATCGTTCGTGTTCGCTATGCAAATCTTCTCCCCAAGCTACCGGATATTTGAATTTTTTCTTTTTATAAGGTTTCGATTTTTCTAATATTTCAATAGCTTCGGTATAGCTTAAACGAATAAAATTATTGTCAAGAACAAAATTAAGTTTATCAATCAATGCCAACTCACTGCGTTCGTTGGCAGGTTTTTGTTTCTCTTCGTTTTTGAGGCGCATTTCCAAAAACTGCAAATCTTCGAGATTGTGATCTAACACATATTTAATAATGTATTGCACAAATTGTTCGGCCAAATCCATATCGCCGGTTAAGTCCATAAATGCAACTTCCGGTTCAATCATCCAAAACTCAGCTAAGTGTCTGGTTGTATTTGAGTTTTCGGCTCTAAAAGTAGGTCCGAAAGTATATACTTTGCCCAATGCCATTGCAAAAGTTTCGGCTTCGAGTTGTCCTGAAACGGTTAGATTGGTTTTATGGTTGAAAAAATCTTCTTTATAATCGACTTGTCCTTCTTCGTTTTTAGGTACATTATCAAGGTCTAATGTGGTTACTTGAAACATTTCGCCTGCGCCTTCGGCATCTGCCCCTGTGATAATGGGCGTATTGACATATAGAAAATCATTTTCTTGAAAAAACTTATGCACGGCAAATGACAAAGCGTTACGCACACGCATAATAGCGCCAAACAATGTTGTTCGCGGACGTAAATGTGCTTTTTCTCTCAAAAATTCCAAACTGTGTCTTTTGGGTTGAATAGGAAATTTTTCAGGGTCAGATTCGCCTAAAATTTCCAAACTATTGACCAAAACCTCTACGCGTTGTCCTTTGCCCATACTTTCTACCAATTCGCCTTTGGCATATACGGCGGCACCGGTATTTATTTTTTTTAGCAATTTTTCATCAAATTTTTCAGGATCGACAACCAATTGCAAATTTTGTATAGTTGAGCCATCATTAACAGCAATAAAACGATCGTTTCTAAAAGTTTTTACCCACGCTTTTACCTCGACGGGCTGATTTATTGCATCAGATTTTATGATATGTTTAATTAATTGCATAATTTTTTCTTTTATGTGACGCAAAACCTAAGCTCTGCATTAATTTGTATGACTGCAAAGATAAAAAAATAACTTAGATTTTGATGAAGTGTTTTGTCTTGCAAAAAATATTTATAGTCCGAATAAATGATTAAGTTTTTCAATCTGTTCGGGTTGTCCCAGAACGATTATTGCAGAACCTTTTTCAAGTATAGTTTCGGCAGATGGATTGATAATATATTTGTTGTCGCCGGTTTTATAACCTATAATTGAGCAACCTGTTTGTCTTCGCAAATCTAAATTGGCAATACTTTTGCCTTGATATTGATTAGGTAAGTCGTTAAAATGAATTTCTTCCAAATTGGTTTTATGACTGACTTCTTCCATTGATAAAGCATTGATAAACTCGACCAAATCGGGTGTTACCACCAACGATGCCATATAATCGCCACCAATTACTTCGGGCATTATGGTACGGTTGGCACCTGCCAATTTCATTTTATGCGCCGTTTTTTTGTTAGAAGAACGAGATACAATCTTTAGATTTTTATTCATTTGTCTTGCCGAAAGCACCACAAACAAGTTATCGGCATCGGTGTGCATTGTTGTCATTAAGCTATCGGCGTTTATAATACCGGCATCTGAAAGCACTTCGTCTTTGGTGGCGTCGCCTTCAATAAATAGTATGTTTTCGTAATCAATAACATCATCTTTTTCAGGTTTATTCACATCTATAATTACTACTTTTCGATTATAATTTTGTAATTTTTTGACTGCCTGCTTACCGGTTCGTCCGTATCCGACAATAATAATATGATTGCTAAATTTTTTGATTTTATTTTTCATTCTTCTATCAATTATTTTTTTAAAAATATTTTCGCCTACTACATATTCGGTAATTACCGTTATAGCATAACCGTATATAATAATACTGGTTAAAATTAACGAAATTGTAATAAGTTTTCCTGTATTATCAAGCGGAAGCACTTCGCCAAACCCTACTGTTGTTACCGTAATTATGGTCATATAAACGGCATCTACCCAATCATAATTTTGCGAGTAATGATAGCCCAAAGTTCCGTAGGCTACCAAGGAGAAAAAGAGCAAAGCTGCAATTAATAAATCGTTTCTAAAATGTTTTATCATAAGTCAAATACCGATGGGCGTTTTTGAAAGAAAAAATCTTTAATGCGCAAAGCAAAAGCCATCATAATATATAAAATAAACGATAGCCCTAACGTAGCAAAAGAGACATAGATAAAAAACAGGCGCACATTACCTACTTGTATGCCCAATTTGTCACTGATACGCGAAGATACATTAAAGCCGTGCTTGGCAAAAAAATATTTAATTTGTTCTATGTTCATCTAATTTGTTTTTTAATATAAAATGTGCGATATCGCAATCTAAACAACGTTTTTTGGCACAATAATTATCATTTAAATGAATTATTGCCTGACTATCAAGCGCGTTTTTAGCTATTATATTCACTTTTTGAAAAGTTGATATAATTCTATTCTTTTCGGGTTTAATACTTTCCATTAGTGCTACTATTTCGTCCTCATCATAAATATCAAATTGTTTTTGATAGGCAAATTTAATAGGAACAATTACATTTATCAAAATAATATCGATAAAACTGCTTCCAAAAGTTTTTTTGCGTTTTTTTGTAATTTTATCAAAATTATAATGTGTATCCCAATATTCGCTGGCTGTTACTTCTAAATAAGGTAAAATATCTGCTGCATTTTTGATGCTAATAAGTTTGTCAAACAAAAAATCATTTTGATAATATAATTGTGCAAACTGTGCTAATCGAAGTGTTGGAAAATTTAGAGGTCGCAATCTATTAAATTTGATAACTCTGTCAGGGAGCACTTCCAATTGGTGTTTTTGTTGTAAAAAATTAAACTCTTGTTGCAATTTTTGGTAATATGCATCATTTTTTGTTTCTTTCAAAAAACCACTTACGCCAAACAGGAGCGCTTCTAATTGTGTAATATTACTACGATATTTTATAAAAATATTGTATGGTAAAAATTGCGCCAACAAGTCAAACGAATCTTTATTGACAGAACCGCCAAAATATCTTAAAAGAGTTTCGTATAAAACCCTATCCCAATTATTATCAGTACGATTAAGTAAACTCTTAACAATACTATATTTGTATTGGAGGCGTTCAAAAAACAGCTTATATTTATAATGTATAATTGTAAACCTATCAAAAAGATGCAACTCGTTCTGACAGCGAATAATTGCCTTATTTTTGATGAGCTTGCTATAATTTTTTACTAAATTATGATATGTGTATTTTGACAAAACAAGTGTTGCAATTTGCTGATTATTAGAGTTATATACCGGCATATTATCTTCATACACAATATGCAGAATAACATTATCATAAGCTTTATCCTTTTCGTGATTATGTGCATACCAGTCAGATGATTTTTTATGTATCTCAATATTTCCCGCCCATAAAATATCGTCAATCATTACTTTGGCATCTAAGAAATCGGGACCTGCATTGGAATTGTGAAATCCCCTTGATACAATTTTAATGCTCTCTTGATTTGTTGTTTGCAAATTATCTTGCTCAAAAAAGCCATTTTCCCAAACATAGTGAAGAAAATCTTCTTTCATACCTTATACTGTTGTTGCTTTGCTCTTATTAGAATCAAGTTATTGTAAATTTATTAATCATATCAATTAATACCACAAAAGTATAAAAATTATGGTAACAATGATTATGATAAGCGATTTTTGTTTTGATAATCCGATAAGTTGCGATGAAATAAATAATTTTTGTAAATTTTTCAATTAATTTAGACAAAGTATTGCCAGATATTCCAATTTATTATATCTTTGCAAAATATTAAAAATAAAAAAATTAGAATTATGAAAAAATTAGGATTATTATTCGTAGCCCTTTTAATGGTTAGTATGTCATCTTGTGGTGATGGTGCTGATAAAGCAAAAGACGCTGCAAAAAGTGCTACGGAAACTACAACTAATGCGGTAAAAGAAGGTGCTGAAAAAGCTGCTGATGCGGTAAAAGAAACTGCCGAAAAAGCTGCTGACGCAGTAAAAGAAGGCGCCGAAAAAGTAGCAGATGCTGCCAAAGATGTTGACGGTAAAGCTTTATTTGCTTCTAACGGTTGTTCCGCTTGTCACAATATGACAGCTAAAACTGTTGGACCTGCTGTTGTTACAATTGGAAAAGGTTACGAAGGCAAAAAAGATGAATTGGTAAAATTCTTAAAAGGGGAAGGAAAAGCTATTGTTGATCCTGCTAATTTTGCAATGATGCAACCTCAATTAAACACAACTAAAAAAATGAATGATGCTGAAAGAGCTGCAATTGCAGATTACTTTTTAACAGCTAAATAAGATTATTTCTTATTAAATAACTTTATTGAGTCGTCCCGAATGATTTCGGGACGACTTTTTTATTACCTAAAATTCAATAGATTTTTAATTTTTTTATAAATTAGCATAAAATATATATTATGAAACAAATATTTATCTCAATTTCAATTGTACTGACAATAGTTCTCTTTGAATCTTTCAAATCACCTTCGTCTAAAATTAACGCTAATAGTGTAGAATTAATTAACAATGAAATAGATGGAAAGCAACTGTTTACTCAGAATAACTGTGTTGCCTGTCACAATATTACAGTTAAGACCGTTGGACCTTCTATTGCAGAAATAGCAAAGGTTTATGCCGGTAAAAAAAATGAATTAATCAAATTTTTAAATGGTGAAAAAGAAGCCATCGTTGATCCTGCTCAATTTGCAATAATGAAACCTCAATTAAATATTACTAAAAAAATGAATGATGCTGAAAGGATAGCATTAGCAAAATATATGTTAGCAAAAAAATAAAAAATTATTAAACTATTAACTTTAAGTCATCCTAAATTTCCACCTTGGTTTGTTTGTTATATAATTATTTATATCGCAATACGAAAAAAGAATATCGATAGGATGGTTTATCAGTTTTTTAGTTGAAAATATTAAATAAATTGCGAAAAAACAAGTATTTTTATCACTAGTTTAGCTCCACGTTATTTTTTCAAAGTAATCTTGGAAGGTAAATAGCGATATCTTTTGTTTGTTTTTTAGTTAATTTTTTATACCTTTGCTAAAAAAAACACAATGAAACACTTTATTAATTTAGTATTCGTGGTATTTATCATAATATTTTTCGAATCTTTCATCTCGTCCACTACTCAAAAATCAGAAGTAACAACTATTTATTCAGTTTTGCCGGACAATGATATTGACGGTAAACAATTGTTCATAGCCAATGGTTGTGCAGTTTGCCATACAAACAAAGAAAGCAGTATTGGGCCACACACAAAACTAATTGCTGAAGCTTATAAAGGTAAAAAAGAGCAACTTATTAAATTCTTTAAAAGAGAAGCTAAACCTATCGTTGCTCCTGAGGATTACGCAATTATGGCAGCAAATCTATTTGCCACTAAAAAAATGAGTGATAAAGAGAGAGAGGCACTAGCAGAATACTTGTTAAGTCATAAATAATTTGCAAGGTTCAACGCGTCTTTAATCTAAATAGAGCTCCAATACTTATTGAAATTATCTTGCCTTACTACTTCGTTGTAAGGTGGGCTGTGTTTTTTTTATTTCTTCGACACTAATCAGTGTTTATCTAAAATTAGTATTAAGCAATTAATGTGTTTCATTAGCAAAATTGTGTTTGTTTTTTTCAAATCCGCACTCATCTGAATATTTTGTAAGTGCTTATATTTTAGCGCTCCTCTGCCCCAATTAACAGTCAGGTGCTCTAAGCAACTTAATATCTATCGGAAAAATTACTACTATGATATGAGGACATAAAAAAAGCACCTACAGTATTTTGTAAGTGCTTTGATGTGTGTGCTCCTCTGTCCCGAAGGAATTCGGGAGACACCCAAATTAACAGTCAGGTGCTCTAAGCAACTTAATATCTATCGGGAAAATTACTACTATGATATGAGGACATAAAAAAAGCACCTACAGTATTTTGTAAGTGCTTATATTTTAGTGCTCCTCTGGCTGGACTTGAACCAGCGACACCCTGATTAACAGTCAGGTGCTCTAACCAACTGAGCTACAGAGGAATGATTTGTTTAGTATTTCAAAAATTCTTTACTACGTAATAAATAAAAAGAATCCTTTCTTGTTTTGCGAGTGCAAATATAAAACGATTTTAATTAATTACCAACTAAAAAAAATATTTTTTTTTAATTTTTTATTCAAGATTGAAAATCAAACATATATTATTTTTTTAGCCAAATATATTATAAGAAAACGTATTATATACGCTTTAAATAATCGATTTCTTTTTGAGTTAGATGACGCCAATGCCCACGTTTAAGGTCTTTTTTGGTAAAACCGGCAAATAAAACTCTGTCTAATTTAATAACATTGTAACCTAGATGTTCAAAAATACGGCGCACAATTCTATTGCGACCCGAATGTATTTTTATGCCAACTTCTTTATGCGTTGCGCCTTTGACATAACTTGCCTCATCTACTTCAATAATACCGTCTTCTAATTTAAGTCCGGCTCTGATTTTTTCTAAATCGTTTGATTTTAGATTCTTATCGAGTAAAACATGATAAATTTTTTCAATTTTATGCTTAGGATGCGTCAATTTTTTTGCCATATCGCCATCATTGGTAAAAAGCAATACACCTGTAGTATTACGATCTAAACGTCCAACGGGATAGATGCGCACCGGAACCGATTTTTCTACCAATTCCATTACTGTTCTTCTGTTTTTTTCGTCTTCTGTGGTTGTAATAAAATTCTTGGGTTTGTTTAGCAAAACATAAGCTTTCTTTTCGGGTTTAATAGTTTCGTCATTGAATTGAACTTTATCAAACTCTTGCACCTTATAGCCCATCTCGGTAATAACTTTACCGTTCACTTTTACCGCACCGATTTTAATCAACTCGTCTGCCTCTCGACGTGAAGCAATTCCGGCGTGTGCCAAATATTTATTCAAGCGCATTGTACCATCTGTTTTAGGCACATTGTCTGTTTTCTTTTTACTTGTTTTATACTTTGGAACAAATTTTTTCGATTTACTTCCACTAAATTTTTTCTTGTTATCGTTCTTTCTAGCGTCTTTTCTTTCTCCTTTTTTTCTCATAACTTATTGATATTAATTATCTGTTGCAAAGATATGACAATTTGACATAAAAAATAGCTAAAATATAATGGCATATTTGTTGTAATTTTGTCTGCGAAAAAAGATAAGGAAGAATGAAATTTATAAAGGTAGCATCGCATACTGATATAGTAAAAATTGACAAGGAAAGAAAGATTATTCTTTTTTTCAAAAAAGGCACTTCAAATTCTGATTGTGCTTACAGAAATATTGAAAAAATTACCGACGGCGAAATATTTATTGTTGATGTAAATACGGTTAAAGATATACATTCGCAATATGGTGTCAACTCGGTTCCATCGTTGGTAGTGGTAAAAAATGACAGCGTACAAAATGTTGTAAAAGGCTGTCAAACAGAAAGTTATTACGACCAAATCATTAACGAGAAAACAGTTTCAATAAGTTATTCTTCTACCGAAAAACAACAAAAGAGGGTTACTGTTTACTCGACACCGACTTGTACTTATTGCAATAAAATTAAACAATATTTTAATAAACACGGCATAAAATATACCGATATCAATGTGGCTGCCAATCAGCAAGCGGCTATTGAAATGGCTCAAAGAAGCGGACAGCGCGGTGTGCCACAAACCGATATCAACGGACAAATTATTGTCGGTTTTGATGTGCAAAAACTAAGCAAATTATTAAATATACCTACTGAATAAATAACTAAAATTTTACAAATATGAGAGAATTACAACCATTAAACGAAAACGTATTGTTAGAATTAACTGACGAATTTACCGAAAACAAAACCGCTTCGGGTATTATTATTCCGGACAGCGCACAAGAAAAACCATCATTAGGTCGCGTGTTGGCATTGGGCAATATTGACAATGCCGCCGTACAACCCGGCGATGTAGTTATGTACAAAAAGTTTTCGGGCAACAAAGTCGAATTAGATGGTAAAGACTATTTGATTTTACCCTATGCTGACATTTTAGCAAAAATATCGGAAGTTGATGCTATCTAAATCTTTTTTGATTACAAAGAACAAGGTGTAACTGTGTGTTGCACCTTTTTTTATGCCAAAAATTATTTCATTGCCATTTCAATAGCATTGTCAAACAACTCACTTAAACTAATACCTGCCGCTACGGCTTGTTGCGGAAAAATTGAAGCCTCGGTAAGCCCCGGTACCATATTGATTTCTAAAAATGTAGGTACTCCGTCAACAATGATATATTCGGCGCGTGATACTCCGTTTAAATCGAGTGATTCATATACTTTTTTTGAAATTTGTTCAATACTTTTGACTATATCATCAGGTAATTGAGCAGGGGTAATTTCTTGTGATTTGCCTAAATATTTGGCTTCAAAATCGAAGAAATCGTTTTCTGAAATAATTTCGGTAATGGGTAAAACTTTGGTTTTTCCCTTGTACTTAATCACTCCGACAGATACTTCGCGCCCTTCTAAAAATGCTTCGATTATAATCTCTTTATCTTCTTTAAAAGCCGTTTTAATGGCAGCTAACAATTCTTCTTTTTTATATACTTTGCTAATGCCGTAACTCGATCCGGCTCTGTTTGGTTTTACAAAACAAGGCAAACCGACGGCGTCAATTATTTGTTCGAGATGAACACTGTCTTGCAAATGCAAAAAAATAGATTTTGCCGTAGGCACACCGTAACTTCGCAAGACGGCTATGGTGTTTTTTTTGTTAAATGTCAATGCCATTTTGTCAAATAACGCAGAGGTATGCGGAATGCCTAACATTTCGAAATATGGCAAAATAGCACCGTCTTCTCCGGGGGTGCCGTGAATGGCGTTAAACACCACATCAAAAGTGATTTTTTGTCCGTTTACCACCACCGAAAAATCGTTTTTGTCGATAGGATATTCCTTGTTGCCACTAACATAAAACCAACCCGACGACTTGATATGAATTGGATATACTTCATATTTATCTTTTGAAATATTGGCAACTACCGTATTGCCACTTTTTATCGAAATATCATATTCGGACGAAAAACCGCCCATAATAACTGCTACTTTTTTCATTATCTTTTCAGTAATTTTTTAAGTTCTTTTTGCTCTATCAAATATACCATCAAAATATAAGCAATCAGCAAAATTATTTTGATCAAATAGTTTTCGTAAAAATAATTAAACATTAGGTAACCCAACGCCCCCGATGTGACGATATAAAAAATAACTTTACCTATTTCATAAGGCACTTTATAATGTCTTCTGCCAATAAAATATGAAGCAACTGTCATACTGCCATAAGCAGCCAAAGTTGCCCACGCCGACGCCATATAACCTATTTTAGGTATCATAATCAGGTTGAAAACGATGGTAATAAGTGCACCAAAAACCGATAAATACATTGCATAACGTGTTTTTTCGGTGAGTTTGTACCAAATAGCCAAATTGTTATAAACCCCAAAAAGCAAGTAGGCGGTCAGAATTACCGGCACAATACCTAATGCTTGTAAATATACGGCGCGTCCTATAAGCAACTTAACTACAATGTTTAAAAATGTCATTATTCCGACCAAAAATACCGCTCCAAAAATGGTAAACCATAAGAGAATTTTGGCATATTGTTGCTTGGCATCTTTCTCTTTATGCTGACTAAAAAAGAATGGTTCAGCTCCTAAACGAAAAGCTGTAACATACAAAGCCATAAGTACGCCCACTTTGTACACACCGGCATAAATACCCATTGTTTGCTTGTCTATCATTCTGCCTAAGAGCAACTTATCTAAATTTTCGTTGGTGGCATAAGCCAAGCCGGCAAGCATAATAGGCCAGCTGTAACGCAACATTTTTAGAAGTAAAGCTTTGTCAATTCCTAATTTAAATTGCTTGATAATGGGTAAAAAAAGTACAAATGTCAATCCGCTGGCAACCAAATTGGCAATAAAAATGTATATCACCTTCGGATGCGAAGCGTATTCGGCAACTATATCAGCATTAAATTGACCTTTTTCTATTAAAACAGGCATCAGCCATAAGAAAAATATATTCAATATGGCATAAATAGTAATGTTAAAAATACGAAAAAATGCAAATTTTACAGGGCGTTTGGTTACCCGCAAATATGCGTAAGGCACAACAACCAAAGTATCTAAAATTAAGATGCTTACCAATATGATATAATACGATTTGGGCATTGCCAAAAACTGCGAAATACTATCGGCAAACAATAAAAATCCGCTTAAAAAAATAATGCTAGTTGACAATATTGCCGTAAAAGCCGTTTGTACAACCTTGTTGTTATCTTGCAATTTGGTGAAAAATCGGAAGAAGGCGGTTTCCATTCCGTAAGTAAGCAATACATTGAAATATACGGCATAAACATAGAACTGTGTATTGTCTGAATACAACTCGGGACCCAATTTAGCCGTATGCAACTTCACCAAAAGCACATTGACTATTTTTGGCAGCACGGCGGCAATACCATAAATAGCGGTGTCTTTGATAAATTTTTTAAGTAAACTCACGCACAAAATATTTAAGGGATAAAAGTACTAAAATTAGTCGGAATGAAAAAGTAAAAGAATTTTGTCGAGATTTGTAGTGTATTTTATCAAGATTACAATTATGTCTAAAAATATTTCTATATTTACAAACATAAACTTATATTATATGACACAAAATAAATGTAAGTATTTTATACTACTAATATTATTAACGGCTTTACAAACGCTTTCGGTACAAAAAAAAGAGAGTAAATTTCATTTTTATGGCGGATTCGGACTGAATTTTAGCGGTAATTCGTTTCAAGTTAGTGTGCAACCGGGACTTCTTTACGATGCCAACAAAATATTTAAAGTGGGCGCCGGTGTACAGTACGCTTACGGAACCAATAGTGGCAATGTTATCGGCACCAATTATTCATATCATATTTTGGGTTTTAATTTTTTGAGCTTGGCTTATCCTATCAACGAAATTGAAATATCGGCGGAGTTTGAAGATCTGTATGTTATGCAAAAACTCAATAATACTTCATCCGAATATTGGTCACCGGCATTATTTGCAGGTGTTGGCTATCATTTTGGCAACGTCGCTGTCGGATTCAAATACGATTTTCTGCATAAAAACGGAAAGAGTGTTTATCAAGATGCGTTTATGCCTTATATAAGAATATATTTCTAAAAAATAATGATGAAAAAATTATTTCTACTTGCGTTTCTACTACATTCTTCGATATTTTTCGGTCAAAATAATCTATTGGTTTTTTCTGATTCTATTCACAAAAATACTAATACGGTTTATCTAAATTTTGACGATTTAAGCTTTATTAAAAACAACGAATATTTTAATCTGATTGCCGATGGATATACACTTTTTGGCAACAAATTAGATGTTGATTTGTCTATAAAACCGCATCAAAATTATCAAGTAAAAGTGGGTTTTATGGCATTAAAATACTACGGATTAGATGCTTTTAGCAAAATTATTCCGAGCTTTTCCCTACAAATTAACCAAGGAAACAATACTTATATTTTTGGCAAATTACAAAACAACGACAAGCATTTATTGTCTGATCAAATTTATGGTTTTGAAAGACTTTTAGACAAACGAAGCATAGAAAACGGTGTAGAACATCGCTACAAAAACAAGCATTGGCAAACAGATACTTGGCTCGAATGGGAGCATTTTATCAAAAAAAATGACAGCGACAGAGAACGACTCAATTTTGGTCAAACGACAACATACCACACGACAATTGCAAAAAATTGGGAAATAACACTCCCTTTGCAACTGTATTTACATCATAGAGGCGGGCAAATAAACCAACGAAATACACAAACCGAACACTTAAACAATGCTATGGTGGTGGCAAATATTTCGGGGGGATTGCAACTGTCAAAAAAAGTATCAAATCGAGCCGAATGGGGTGCCGAATATCAATATTTTATCCATAGTATCAACAGCGACAATGTTGAAGAACTTCACTTTAAAAACGGTAGCGCACACCTTATTAGTGCATTTTTCAAAACAGCAAAATGGCAAGGCAATTTATCGTATTGGAAAGCTGACAAATTTGTAGCACCAAAAGCTGATGATATGTATCAAAGCATCAGTAAAAGAGTCGAGAAATACACCGATAGTCAAGCTAATCCGGAAACTGTTTTTGCTACTTACACAGAACCTAATCGCGAATTGCTTCACGGCTTTGTCTCTTACAAAAATAAATTGTTTAAGGATTTATATATCGGTGCACAACTCGATGCTTATTTGCAGTTAAACGAAGGAATTATTCAAAGCAACAGATACAATGTTTCGGTAAATAATCAATTCGATTATGCCATCGGATTATACATTTTGTATCGTTTTAATACGGCGATTTTTAACGCAGAAAAAGAGAAATAGAAACGATTTATGTTGGGTGTTTTTTTTCTTCCTAATTGGTATTAGAATTTTTCTTTGCAACATGAATATCGACCATAATCATTATCACATCGAACAATAAAATAATTAAATCAACTTTTCAGGTTTACTGAAAATTGTTTTTACGGTTTAAACACATAATCACCTTTTTTACTGATAAAATATTTTATTTCGCCTTGTGTTTTAGCAAATTTTTGATATCCTAACATTAAGTTTATCCAAAATTTTAACAATTCGTTATTATCTTGGTACAAATCGGCATGTTTTAGCATATTTTGTTTTGTCATTTTAAACGGAAATATAAAAATCGGTATTCTAAAACCATTTTGACGAGTAACTAATGCCAAAATATATAACGTTTTAATAATATCATCTGTCATTGAAATGCTACCTACCGAAAAACAACCGCCTTGTATGGCAACATTTGCATATAAATCACAAGTTTTGTTTTTTCGTTTATCTGCTAAATTAGGATAATTAATTCCGAGTGATATATAATAATCGCTACGGGTATTTAACGACTCTACTTGATAAAACCCTTCGGGGATTTGGTAATCATCGCCTCGTTTTTTAGGTCCTAACTGCCCGGATTGAAAGCAAATTTCGTAGCTTAATAATTTCTGATAATATAAATCATACCAATTCTTCCCAAATACAACAAGTTTATTTTCATCCTTATATATTACAAACAGCACTTCAAAGTCTTCCTTTTTAATATGGTGTTTTTTAAACACACTCATTACTGTATCTAGTTTTTCGGCAATCGCTATTTTGCCTTTACTCTTGTTTGGTTTTCTATAACGAAATTGTCCCCAAGAAAACAAAGAATGTAAAAAAAGAAATGATAATAGTATTTTTTTGCTCATTAGAATTGAAACGAATAAAAAAGTAAAAAATTATAAATCTTCGGCAAGCCAAAAGTGTATTGATTATTTTTTTGAAAATAAATTTATAGCAACCTAAGTTTGTAAAATAATTTTTAACGCAGAAAAAGGGAAATAGAAACGATTTATGTTGGGTGTTTTGGTTCCTGATTGGTATTACTTCCCTAAATTTAAAATATTGGTAGGTATTGTAATACTGTCAAATTTTTTCTTGGGTTTTTGTTTGATGGGGCGATTGATAGAATCTGCTTTTTCAACACTGTCTAATTGTGCTTGAAACTCCGCTTTGATTTCTTGATAAATATCTGTTAAAATCTCGGGGTGCTTGGCATAATAATCGGCGTTTTTCTTTAAACCAAGGCTGTCAATCTTATATTTTTTATATACCAATTGCAAGGGATTAAAGTTCAGGCTGTCTTTAACTCTTTTCTGATTGCGCAGCATATCAGCCATAATAATTTCTTTCAAGACTTGTTTGTAAGTACTTTTGTCCATCAATCCTTCCACTTTATTATCATTCCTACAAGCTGATAATGAGATAATTAACAAAAGTATGTAGCTGATTTTTTTCATCGATTAAGCATTTTTATTAAACATACTTTTCCACTTCATTTTAAGCACACCCCAAATGGCTTCTGAAATAATTCCACCGTTCATTTTAGATTTTCCTTTGATTCTATCGGTAAAAACAATCGGTACTTCTTTGATTGTAAATCCTTTCTTCCAAGCTTTAAATTTCATTTCGATCTGAAAAGCATAACCGACAAATTCAATAGTTGAAAAATTAAAACTCTCTAATACTTTTTTCTTGTATCCTACAAAACCTGCCGTAGTATCTCGTACCGGAATTTGCGTAATAATCCGTACATAAATCGAAGCAAAATATGATAGCAAAATACGATATAAATCCCAATCGACTACATTGATGCGTCCGTTGATATAACGCGAGCCTACACTTATGTCCGCTTCATTGTTTTCAAGGACTTTGAGCAAATCGACTAATTTGTCTGCCGGGTGTGAAAAATCGGCGTCCATTTCGAAAACGTATTCATAATTATGTGCAATTGCCCATTCAAATCCGGCAATATATGCCTTGCCTAAGCCTTGCTTTTCGGCGCGATTTAGCAGGTGTAATTTAACTTGAAATTCAGTTTGTAAATCACGCACAATTTGGGCGGTACCATCGGGCGAATTATCATCGACAATCAGAATATCGAAATCGCGAGGCAATGAAAATACATATCGAATAATGTCTGCTACATTTTCTTTTTCGTTATAAGTCGGTATGATTACTAGGGCCTTTGACATAAATTGTATTGTAAGAACGCAAAAATAAGCATAATTATTCTAACCAATCGGAAAACTCGTCAAAACGATAGCCTTTTTGGTACAAATACCGACTAATTTTTTGGCGCAACTCATAAGCCGACTTAGTTCGGTACTCGCGTTTCTTTTTGACAATCAATGTTTTTATGGTAGTTAAATATTCTTCTGAATCAATTTCTTCCAAAGCTTTATTAATCAAATTTTGATGAATATATTGCTGTTTTAATCCTTGAACAATTTTTTGTTTACCCCATTGTTTCATTCTAAATTTTCCGCGTACATAACTCCGTGCAAAACGTTCTTCATTCAAAAAATTTTCTTTCATCAGATGCAAGACAATATCGTCGATTGCTTCCGGAATCATTCGCATCTCGCGTAATTTTTTTTCTACCTGATAATGCGAACGGTCTTGATAAGCGCAATAATGTTCTAATTTGCGTTTTGCCTCATCGACCGTATATGTTTTGACCGTTTTTGGTTTCAAATCGGCTATTTTTTAATCATTTTTTGAATAAAACTTCCTTTTTGGCTTTGTATTTTGATAAAATAACTTCCTTTTGGCAAATTGCTGATATCAATTTGTTGAAAATTGTTTTTATACAACTTTATCATTTGACCGTTCATGGCAATAATCGAAACATTTTCAATCGCATTGCCCGAGTTATTATCAATATAAATACTATTTGTGGCAGGAGTCGGATATACTTTAAACTTGTTAGCTATCATCTCATTGGTAGATAATGTTGTATGTAAAACCGTTTGCCCTTTTACAATATCATAATGCGGGTCAAAAGCAATATTTGTAGGAGAAAAACTAAGATCAACCGTAAATGTTTGTCCGTTACTTGTGTGGTCTAAAACTGTATTAAAGACATTAGTGCCATCGGTAAAACTAAAAGGTAAAGGCATCTCGTAAAACGGCACCGAAGCATCTGATGTAGTCTGATTAACGGTTATTTCAAATTGGTTTGCCGTACTCGTTTCATTCACCGTAATATCGTAAGTAGGGTAACCCTCGCCGTAAATCCAATCAGCAAAAAATTCATCTAAATTTTGCCCCGATTGTGTGGCTAAGAAGTTTTTGAAATCAGGTATTGTTGCATATTGCCCGTGTTTGGCATTTACATAGTTTTGAATGCCTTGAAAAAAGTCTGTATCTCCTAATTTTAAACGCAACATATTTAGTACCATTGCTCCTTTGGTATAAGACAAACGCCAACTAAAAATACGCCAAATATTAGTAGTGTCTTGCACATAAACTGCACCTCCCGGAGATGCGGTAATAGTTGCATTTGCTCCTCGTTTCCAACTATCAAAAGCTGCTTGCCCGTCTAAATGCTCTCTTACCAATGCTTCGCTGTATGTGGCAAAACCTTCGTTTATCCAGATATCGTGCCATGAACCACAGGTTACATCATCGCCAAACCATTGGTGTGCCAACTCGTGCGCTACCAAACTACGTGAAAAATTGCCAATAAAACTGGCTGTCTGGTGTTCCATGCCACCGCCCCAGCCAAATTGTACTTGGGCATAGCGTTCATTTCTAAACGGATAAGGAGTAAATTTTTGCTCATAAAAATTCATTACTGATACAATTTCGCCACCGTTACTTGCTTGTGCATTAGCCAAGTTTTCGGCATAAGCATAATTGGTAATTGAAAATGCTTGCGATATACCGGCATTATACGAAAACTGCTCATAATTAGTTATAGCAAATGCTACTAAATAAGCGGCAATAGGATAATTGCTTTTCCAAACAGAAGTTTTAACACCTGCATTAGTTGTTTCTGATACTAACAAACCATTGGACACGCCCACCATATTTTCAGTATTTACCGTAGCAGGATAATGTAATTTTACTTCTAAGGAATCAATTTTATCTATTAAATCTTGTTTACATGGCCACCAATCCTTAGCGCCATAAGGTTCTGACAGTGTAAAAACAACAGGACTGTTATTTGGTCCATGTGTTTCCACATTATATGAATCTAAACCCGAAGTCGGTACATTACCACTATATACAATTTTAAGCGAATCGAGTACTCCGGCTGTTTGCGTGGTCGGAAAATCGACGGTTAAAACATTGTTTGCTTGCGAAAAAGTTAAACTCACGCCTCGTTGTGTAACCGATTGTACCGGAACGGTATGCGTAAAATCAAACTCCATTGAGGTAATATTACTGTGCGGTTTAAAATAAGTAGTTACTTCACCACTTAAAGCAGATGATGTCAAATCATTTAATGTTAAATCAATTCGATTAAAAATAACATCGTAATTGCCGGTATTTGCCATAGAGCTTCGTTGCATACGCGCTTGCGCGGCACGACGTTCGCTATTGACAATATCTTGGTGTAATTGATCATTTTGAGCATTACCTACGGTGTAAATCAGAGCGAAGATGTAAAATAATTTTTTCATTTTAGAGATTTTAAGAATATATATTGAATGTGCTTTATACGACAAAATTACTAAAAATAATTTCATACTTTTACGTCACAAAATTATTTGCAATGAAATATGAAGTAAAAGAAGTCGATAATCAATCGGTTTTGAAAGATTTTATCAATTTTCCATACCTATTATATAAAGACAACTCATTTTGGATTCCCCCTATGAAATCTGATGAAAAAAAGATTTGGACAGCACATCCTGCCCTTAAATTTTCGGAAATGAAAAAATGGGTGGTTTATTGGAAAGGGCGTCCTATTGGCAGAATAGCCGCCATTATCAATAATAAATACAACGAAAAATCGGGTGTAAAATATGGTCGTATTTCCGGATTGGAAACTTATAATGACGAAAAAGGCTTTGCCTTACTTATGGATGCCGCCATAGCTTGGTTAAAAGAAAAAGGTATGGAAAAAGTTCACGGTCCTCTTGGTTTTACCAATCTTGATACGCAAGGAATGCTTATTGACGGTTTTGATGAATTGCCCTCAATTGCTTCGGTTTATCACCTACCCTACTACAAAACTTTGATGCAAAAATACGGTTTTGAAAAAGAAAATGATTGGATTGAATTCCGCCTAAAACTTTCTGATGATGCCATAAAGAAAGGAGAAAGAGGTGCTAAAATAGTAGAACGCCGTTTCGGATTGACATTATTTTCGCCTCAATCGAAAAAAGAATTGATAAATTATGCGCATAAAGCCTTCGAAATACTCAATAAAGCTTTTGCAAAATTGCCTTATGTTATCGAATTAGATGATGAACTCAAAAAGTTCTACGAAGAAAAATATTTTCATATCCTTGACCCTAAATTCACATTTTTTGTCAAAGACGGTGACGAAATTGTCGGTTTTTTAATTGCTATTCCGTCTCTTTCAGAAGGAATGATTAAAGCAAAAGGAAAATTATTCCCATTTGGCTGGTATCATATAATGCAAAGCTTTAAACATCCGACTTGTGTCGATACTTTGCTTACAGGTGTCGTGCCGGAATACGCATCGAAAGGTGTCGCGGCAGTATTGTTCAACGGTTTGCATCAAACTATGCTCAAAAATAATGTAGGTGATATTGAAACAACCGGTGTTTTTGAAGATAATCATCATGTGATAAGCAATTGGAAAAACTATGACCATGTACAACATAAACGAAGAAGAACTTGGATTAAAAATATTTAAAAAAATATTCGATTAATAAAAAAAACTTAATATATTTGCAGTCCTAAAACACGCGGGTGTGGTGAAATTGGTAGACACGCTAGACTTAGGATCTAGTGCTTCACGGCGTGGGGGTTCGAGTCCCTTCACCCGCACAAGCTAAAACTTCTCAATCTTTTTGAGGAGTTTTTCTTTTTTTACATCGTTTGTTTCTACATATTTTTTATATTTGTGTTTCAACCAAAATAACTATGAATATATATTTACAAGACTTATTTCAGGCTATTCCCTTGGGTTTTACCCTTAGTTTTTTAATTGGTCCCGTATTTTTTGTGTTGTTAGAAACTAGTGCTATTAAGGGCGCACGCGCTGCCATAGTGTTAGATTTAGGCGTAATTTTTGCCGATATAGTATTTATTGCCATAGCTTTTTTAGGCAGTTATAGACTATTGGAACAACTCACACATCATCCCGCATTATACGGGCTTGGCGGTATGATTATGATGGTTTACGGTATGATTACCATCATTAGAAAACCCAAAAAAGAAAGCATCGAAAATCAAACTGAAATTGAAATACCCAAAAACAATTATTTAGCTTTGTTTGTCAAAGGTTTTTTGCTCAATTTTATCAATATCGGCGTGTTGGCATTTTGGCTGGCAATGATTGTTATTTTTTCGCCCAAATTAGATTTAAACCCAACCCGAATTGTCGTATTTTTTGGCGGTATTCTTATCGGGTATTTTATTGTCGATTTGCTCAAAATCTTTTTAGCCAAACAATTCAAATCTAAAATGACACCCGAAAGAGTGGTAAAAATCAGGAGAATTATCGGAATTATTTTACTAATTGCCGGAATATGGCTTATTTACGAAGGTTTTGCCGAAGATAAAAAAATTGGAATAAACGATACTATTGAACATTTTCAGAAGTAAAATGTTTATAAAAATCTATGTTAATTAACCAAAATAACACCATGCATAAGTCCTTGCTCATTTTATTGTCCCTATTGCTTTTGTGGTCTTGCAAAAGCACGCAAAATACTTACGCTACTCATTTTAGCAAATGGATTGCGCCTACTGCATTACAACAAGGAGACACTATTTTGTATATTGCACCTGCCGGAAATATTAATGCCGAAAAAGGCTATATGAAACGTGCCGATTCGCTATTGCGTTTGTGGGGTTATGTGCCCAAATATCCCAAAGATTTATACAAAAAATCTTTTACTTTCGGTGGTACGGATGCCGAACGTTTTACCGATTTGCAAAACGCCTTAGACGACCCCAATATCAAAGCTATTTGGTGCGCTCGCGGTGGCTACGGCTCTATACGAATTATAGAGAATTTAGATTTTACCCAATTTAAAAAACACCCCAAATGGCTGATTGGTTTTTCTGACATCACCGTGTTGACAAATTTACTGTACAAACAAGGTTATCAGTCGGTGCATGCCATTATGCCCATCAGCTTAACGCACCCCAACGAAAAACGAAAATATGCAATTCAAAGTCTCAAAGATTTTTATCAAGGAAAGGCTTTGCGCTACGAAATTGCTTCGGATAGTATGAATATATCGGGTAAAGGTAAGGGTGAATTAGTAGGCGGTAATATATCGCTTTTGGTAAGTCTGTTAGGCTCAAAACACCAACTCAATACAGCCGGAAAAGTGCTGTTTTTAGAAGATGTAGGCGAATATACCTATTCTTACGATCGCATGTTGTATGCCTTAAAAAATGCCGGATATTTTGATAAACTACAAGGTTTGATTATAGGCGGAACAAGTGTCAAAAAAGATGATGAGTATATTGGTGAAACCGTCAAGGATTTGATTATCAAACACGCTAAAAACAAGGGTTATCCGGTTATATTCGATTTTCCTGCCGGACATGTTGTCGATAATCGTGTGCTTGTCTTTGGACGAGAAACAAAAATAAAAGTAAATAAGGAAACGGCTACCGTTATTCAAGAATAATTTTTTTATCAACAAGCATTTTATTTAGAAAATATTTTTGACGTAGTCTTTTTCGCTTTATAAATCCATAAATGATGAAAATAATAGATCTTTCAAAAACCATTCGTTACGACAAAAACGACCCTTGGTTTATGCGGATAAAAATCAAGCATAAATCGCATAAAAAATCATTGTTTTTAATTCGTTTTTTCTTAGGACTCAACAAAAAATATTTGCCTAAAAATTGGCAAGGCTGGGCAGATGATAAGATTATGAAAATGGGCGTGCACGCTACAACTCATATTGATGCGCCTTGGCATTACAATCCGACAGTTGCCGGCAAACCCGCCAAAACCATTGACCAAGTACCACTCGAATGGCTTTATGGTAATGGTGTTGTGATTGATGTCAGCCACAAAAAAGATTTTGAATTGGTCAGTATCGAAGATTTGCAAAACAATTTAAACAAAAATAATATTAAACTGCAAGCAGGAAATATTGTGCTGATTAGAACAGGCAGGTCTAAATTACAAGGCAACGATTATGTAGATAATGGTATAGGTATGAGTGCCGATGCAACCCGGTGGCTGATTGACCAAGGTATAAAAGTTATGGGTATAGACCAATGGGGCTGGGATTTGCCCCTGCGTTACCAAGTACAAGAAGCCAAAAAACATAAAAATCCGGATTTGTTTTGGGAAGCGCATCGTGTAGGTATTGACCATGAATATTTGCATATGGAACAACTCATCAATTTAGAGGCATTGCCTGCCAGCGGATTTAAAATTGCTGTTTTTCCGCTCAAAATTGAAGGTGCCTCAGCTGCACCTACTCGGGTTGTGGCTATTTTTGAGTGAAAAAATTTTACCTATTAACCCTTGTAAAATAGAGAATGTATTACTATATATACCTGATATCCAAAAAATATTTTTAGATATCGCTGTTTGCATAACGTTGATTAACAGTGTGTTATATAAACTTTCGTCTAAATCTCGTCTAAATCTCGTCTAAATCTCGTCTAAATCTCGTCTAAAAACCATTGTCTGCCCTCACCTAATTTTATTTTATTTTCTACTTTCATTTTTTGAAGTAAATTTTTTATTTTATTTTCTTTTTTTTCATTGGTTAATACATCTGGA
>CAZSBI010000134.1:0-7821 GCA_964604735.1 uncultured Flavobacteriaceae bacterium
TGAACAATTCTTATTCAATAATCTAAAAAATGTTAAAATGAAAAAAACACTCCTTATATTAGTACTATTACTACAAGTGAATGCAATTAATGCACAATTAAAATTCAAATACGGCGCAACAATCGGATTGAATGTATCATCTGCAATATTACCGGAATTAAAACTGAATACAGACCTCAACTCCATTTTACACGGAGACGATGTGGTACAAGGCGATCCTCAGTTGGCAGATTATGTAGCATTGTACAAGGCAGGACTGTTTTTGCGATTAGACGGTAATATCGGGTCGGCAAAACTCAATCTTGATTACACCGTAACAAACATTCACGAAGATATTGATACTGCGATATTTAGCGTCAATGCATTGGATATTAATTTGTCCTATTTTGATATAAATTTCACCTATAATCTAAATTTATTTAAAGGTTTTTATATTTCGGCAGGTTATATTCCTTCTATTTTACTTTCACACGAAGGTAACTTGGATATTGAGAGTTTTGACCAACGCGCATTAGCAGGATTTGGTTTTAAGTTTGGCAACGGTGCCACTATCGATTTAGACGCTATTGTTGGTATATCGGAAATAATTCAAGGTTCGTATATTCACAATGTGATGATTCCTGTAACACTCAGCATACCATTTAATTAACTATGGAAGAAGGCAGGGAATTACTTCAAAAATATATTCCGGAAAAGGCAGTTGACAATGTGTTGAAAATAATTTACAGCCATAAAGAATTAGCCTTGAAAATCACCAAATCAAGAAGTACAAAATTGGGTGATTATCGAAAAATAAGTAATTTTCATCATCGAATTACAGTCAATTATAACCTGAATAAGTATCAATTTTTATTGACATTACTTCACGAAATTGCCCATTTTCTGACATACAAAGAATATGGCAGGCGCGTTAAACCGCACGGAAAAGAATGGAAATATGTTTTTGGCAACTTGCTTTCAAGATTTATAAAACCCGAAATTTTTCCTGACGAATTACTGCCACTTCTGTTAAAGTATGCGAAAAATCCGAAGGCAAGCACCGCCGGAGATGGCGATTTGTTTATCAAGTTGCAAGAATATAACACAAACCGAAATCCGAATTTAAAATTTGTTTTTGAACTCGAAAAAGGTACGATCTTTGCATTAAATAACGGACAACAATTTAAGTTGCAAGAGAAAAGACGAACGCGATATAGCTGTGTCAATATTCTTAATAATAGAACTTACTTGATACATAAAAACGCAGAAGTTACAGTAGTAGAGAAGCAATTTGACAACAAACCTAATAGCTATGAATAATCAATTTGGAATCATAATGGCAGGCGGCATTGGCACGCGATTTTGGCCGGAAAGTACGCCGGAAATGCCCAAACAGTTTTTAGATTTACTCGGAAACGGAAAATCTTTTATCCAACAGACATTTGAACGGCTGAACAAACTAATTCCGTTTGAACAAATTTACATTTTGACCAACGAACGATATCGTGAATTGATTAAAGAGCAAATACCACAAATCTCTGATAAACAAATAATTGCAGAACCTGTAATGCGTAATACGGCGCCGGCAATCTTATATGCTGCCAAAAAAATACATCAGATTAACAATGATGCGCTAATGCTTGTAGCGCCATCTGACCATTATATCGCCAACGAAGAAAAATTTACGCAAAATGTACAAAGCGCTTTTGATGAGTTGGCGCAATCAGACAAGTTGATGACCTTGGGCATTGTGCCTAATGCACCGGTCACCGGTTATGGATACATACAATTTGACAAGAATGAAGTTTTGCCCATCAAAAAAGTATTGCAATTTACCGAAAAACCTGATTTATCAACAGCGCAAGGCTTTTTAAATCAGGGTAATTATTTGTGGAATGCCGGAATATTTGTATGGAGCAGTCGTAGCATTTTACAGGCTTTTAAAAAGTATTTACCCGAAATGTATCAAATAATGTCGCGCAATGACGATGTTTTTAATACAACAATTGAAAAGGATTTTATCAAGAAAAATTTTCCACTATTAGACAATATATCAATTGATTATGGCATCTTAGAGAAGGCTGACAATGTATATGTATTGCCTGCCGAATTTGTTTGGAACGACTTAGGCGCTTGGAACGCCATTTACAATCAGCTTAAATCAGATACGGAAAATGTTACGATAAATAGCAAACTATTAGCCGAAAACAGCAAGGGCAATTTAGTAAAAACAAATCATAAAAACGTGGTTTTAAAAGACTTACAAGATTATGCAATCATTGATACCAACGACACATTGATGATTATCCCTCGCAAAGATGATCAAAAAGTGAAGGAATTCGCCAAATATTTTGCAGATAAAAATGACGCTTAGCTTGCTGTTAAAATAAATTTTTAAATCAAGTAAAAAAATACGATATTTGATGTTTTGAATAACACGAAAATAAATGGCAAAGAAGAAGAAAAAAAGCACTAAAAAAACGCTGAAAGTTCCTGAATTTCAGATGAATGACAAATCAAAATTGATTATTGGTTTGACACTCGTTTTTGTCGGATTTTTAGTATTAATTTCTATTATTTCATTTTTCTTTTATTGGAAATATGACCAAAGCAACTTAAACTTAGAAATGACTGCCGAACCTGCCAAAAATTTTGCCGGCAAATTGGGTGCATTAATCGGAGATAGATTAGCCTACAAAGGTTTTGGACTTTTTTCATTGATTATACCTTATTTATTGGTCTTTTCGGGCTTGTTGATTATAGCAAAAAAGAAATTTATGCTACACATTAAACATTGGCTTTGGGGCTTAATTTTTATGTATTTAGGCGCCTTTTTCTTGGCATTATTGTTCCCATCTAACTATATTTGGAGTGGCTTGTTTGGTAAAGAAATTGCCTATTTTTCACATCATATTTTTGGAAAATTAGGCACTGTCTTACTCTTTATTTTCTTAGCAATTACAGTAGCAAGCATTAAATTTGGGTTTGATGTCGAGATGCTTCAAAATCTTTTCAAAAAGAAAGAAAAAAATATCGATAACGAATTTGCTTTTTCAGATGAATCCGACTCGGATGAAAAACAAATAATTCCAACCAAAGATTTTGGTATTATGGAGATAGAAGATGAGGAAATGCTTATCAAAAAAACAGTTGAAGAAGAAATAATTGAAGAGGAAACAATTGACGATATACTGCCCAAAAAGAACAATTCAAAACCGGAAGAGCCCGCAGATATAGACAAAACTACAATGCAAATAAAAGTGGCAGGCGAAGAAGAAATTCTAGAAAAAGCCGAAAATCTCGTCGAAAAACAAGGTTTCTATGACCCGCGCCTCGATTTGTCAGAGTATCGTTTTCCAACTTTCGATTTGTTAAAAGATTATGGGGAAACAGATATTACTTACAACGAAAAAGAACTGAAACGCAATAAAGATAAGATTGTAAAAACACTGCTCGATTTTAAAATCAAAATTTCAAAAATAGAAGTAGTAGTTGGTCCCTCGGTAACCTTGTACGAAATTATTCCGGAAGCAGGTGTACGTATTTCAAAAATCAAAAATCTTGAAGATGATATCGCTTTGTCATTGGCAGCCTTAGGTATCCGTATCATTGCGCCTATGCCCGGAAAAGGAACCATCGGTATTGAAGTTCCCAATAAAATTCGTAGGGTAGTACCTATGCGCAATGTTATTCAATCTAAACGTTTTCAAGAAGCAGAAATGGAATTGCCCGTAGCAATGGGTAAGAATATTACCAACGAAACCTACGTTTTTGACCTAACTAAAATGCCTCACTTATTGGTAGCAGGAGCAACAGGACAAGGAAAATCAGTCGGTATTAATGCTATTTTGGCTTCCTTATTGTACAAAAAACACCCTGCCGAACTCAAATTTGTATTGGTAGATCCTAAAAAAGTAGAATTAACACTGTACAATAAAATAGAAAGACATTTCTTGGCTAAATTGCCCGACGAAGAAGATGCTATCATCACCGATGTAACCAAAGTGGTAAAAACACTCAACTCTTTGACCAAAGAAATGGATTCGCGCTACGATTTGCTCAAAGATGCAATGGTACGAAATATCAAAGAATACAATGCAAAGTTTAGAAAACGATTGCTTAATCCGGAAAACGGACATAAATTTTTACCTTATATCGTGTTGGTAGTCGATGAATTTGCAGACCTGATGATGACGGCAGGCAAAGAGATAGAACTGCCAATTGCGCGTATTGCACAGCTGGCGCGTGCCGTAGGTATTCATTTGATTGTAGCCACACAACGCCCGTCGGTCAATGTAATTACAGGTATGATTAAAGCAAATTTTCCGGCACGTATTGCCTTTGCGGTAACCTCAAAAATAGACTCGCGAACCATTTTAGATAGCGGTGGCGCCGAACGATTAATTGGTAAAGGTGATATGCTTATTTCTACCGGAAACGATTTGGTGCGTTTGCAATGTGCCTTTATAGATACGCCCGAAGTAGCAGAATTGACCGACTTTATCGGAAGTCAACGTGCCTATCCTTCGGCATTTGCCTTGCCCGAAGTGGAAGATGAAAACAATGGCACAAGTTTTGATGATAATATTGACGATAGAGACGACTTGTTTAAGGAAGCAGCTTATGTAATTGTCAGCGCACAGCAAGGCTCGGCTTCTCTATTGCAACGAAAACTGAAATTAGGCTATAATCGCGCAGGACGAATTATTGACCAATTAGAAGCAGCAGGAATTGTAGGACCTTTTAAAGGAAGTAAAGCAAGAGAAGTATTGTTGCCGGACGTGATCGCCTTAGACGAATTTTTTAACAACGAACTATAAACAAAAAAATGAAATCGAAAGATTTAAAAAAAGAAAAAAGATGATGAAAAAATTATTGATTATTTTATTGGTTTTTGCAGGATTGACAACACAAGCACAGAATGATGCCAAAGCGGTTAGTTTGCTGAATAAATTAAGCACTCAACTTAATTCGTATAAAAATATTTATGCCGAATTTAAGTATAATTTGACTAACAAAAAGGCAGGCGTTACGCAAAATACCAAAGGAAAAGTAACCATAGAAGGCGATAAATTTCACGCGATTTATATGGGTATAGACGATATTTATGATGGTGTAAAACGATACCAAATCATTCACGAAAATGAGGAAGTAAATATCACTAAACACAAAGATGCCGATGATTTTACACCCAACAAAATATTTTCATTTTACAAGAAAGGATATCGACAAAAAATGGATATCAAACAAAAAATTAAAGGAAGAACCATTCAATATGTCAAATTGATTCCAATGGACAGCAGTTCCTCAGAAAACTATATTTTATTAGGCATTGACTTGAAGACATATCATATTTATAACGTGATTATCAAAGAAAAAGACGGTTCTACCATTACTCTCGAAATTACAAAGTTCTTAACCAACCAAGTCTTGCCGGGTAAAATGTTTACTTTTTCAAAAGAAAAATATCCGGATTACTATATAAATGATTTAGATTAATATCAATGATAAAGAAATAAAATTATTGTAACTTTACGACTGTTCAAAATATTATCTTTGGGCAGTCGTTTTACATTATATAATATAAGATTTGAAAATAGTTTACAAATACATATTAAGAATATTTTTAAGAAAATTCATTCCGAGTTTTATCATTATTTATTTCATTTTTATTTTACAAGCCTTTTGGTTGTATTTTGATGAATTAGCAGGAAAAGGATTGGATTTAACAACAATTTTTAAATTTCTGCTTTATTTCTCGCCTTCCGTAATGCTTAATGTCGTACCGCTTTCTATACTTTTAGGAGGTATTATGAGCTATGGTAGTTTGTCTGAGCAATCAGAATTTACAGCAATGAAATCAATGGGAATTTCCTTGTTGCAATCGATGAAAGCCATAGCATTACCAATTATTTTATTAGCGGTAGGCACATTTATTTTTGCCAATACGGCTTTGCCTTATGGCAATTATAAATTTAGCAATTTGAGACGCAACATCAAGAAAAAAATGCCCAGTATTGCCATCTCAGAAGGTGTTTTTAACGATTTTAAACCGGCAGGTATCAATATTTATGTCAAAAAAAAATATGGCGAAAATAAAAATAAGTTAGAAGAAGTATTGATTCATCAAAAGGTGAATGGCATTCCTGATAAGGTAATCACTGCCAAAAACGGAATTTTTAAGAGTGATACAGACAACCAGTTGATACAATTGGTGTTATATGACGGATATTTCTACGAAGATTTAACCCGACAACAAAAAAATGTAGAGGACAAAAAACGCAGTCCGGCTATGATTTCTAAATTTAAAGAACATATCATCAATATAGATATTTCGGACCTAAATAAAGTCAATTTAGATGATAATTCAGTCAAAAATGCCTATCATATGCTTAATGTGATTGATTTGCAAAAAGAAATTGATACACTTAATAAAAAAACAAAACATAATTTTGTTGCTTTTTCGGACGAATTGTTAAAAAGAAATGTGATAAAAAAAATAGAACAAGATTCTATCAAATCTGTAAAGGATTATGAAGATGTGTATGCAATTTTAGCAGATAGCACTTTGGTCAAAAAATCCGAATTTCACGCATTATTCAGTCGCGCTGTCAATAAAGCAGACGCCTTGATGATGTTTTCAAAAAGAAAAAAAGATTATTTTTACAGACAAAAAATAAATTACAATAAATATGTTTATGCTATCAATTCAAAATACTCTTTTCCGCTTTCAGTAATAGTAATGTTTTTAGTAGGCGTGCCGCTTGGCACAATCATTAAAAAAGGCGGATTCGGCATTTCGGTAGTTTTTGGTATAGTTATTTTTATCACCTACTACATTTTGACAATGATTGGCAAAAATGCAGCAGAAGAAGGCGTCATTCCTGCCTTTTCAGGCGCTTGGTTATCCACTGCCGTGCTATTGCCCTTAGGTTTATTTTTAGCATACAAAGCCAATAATGACGGCGAGTTTACTTGGTTTTCGAACGCACTTGCATTTATCAAAAAATTATTTGCGAAGAAGAAAGCAAAAGCATAATCAAAACGTCAAAAAAAAAACTAAATAATCATAAAACCACTTAGTGCAAGATGCCGAAAAAAGAAAAAAACAACTTATTGAGCTCAGTTGATTACAAAGGTTTTGAAACACTAAAAGAAATTTATCTTGTATTTATTGTTATTGTTTCTTTTGTTTTGTTTGTATTTGGTATTAAATGGGATTATATTGCAATAATTGTTATTTCTTTACTGGTTTTAACGCCTGAAATAAATGATCTTTTAGAAAAACTATATCGTAATAGCATACTCAAAAAAGGTATTTCTGACAAATGGCGCAATGTATTAAAACAAGAAGTAAATTTTTATAATCAATTAAATAAAAAGGAAAAACTACTTTTTGAGCATAAAATATTACTCTTTTTTATTGATTATGAACTCAAAAGTATCGATTTCGAATTGCAAGACAAAGACAAATTATTGATTGCATCAAGTGCTGTAATTCCGGTTTTTGCTTTTGACGATTGGGATTATGTTTACTTGGAAACCATAACAGTTTTTGAAGATGCCTTTGAGTTTAATCACCCTTTTATAGAAGAGGGGCAATTGTTAAACGGTTTGGTTGACAGAAATGGCAATATGTACTTGTCTATCAATGCGGTAAGAAACGGATTCGCTTATGAAAAAGATGGAAAAAACACTGCCATTCACGAATTTATTCACTTGTTAGATATGCAAGACGGCGAAGTAGATGGCATACCCGAAAGAATATTAAAAAAGCAATATATTATTCCTTGGATCAATTTGATGGACGAGGAAATAGAACGTATTTGTCAAGAAAAATCT
>CAZSBI010000135.1:0-5982 GCA_964604735.1 uncultured Flavobacteriaceae bacterium
AATATAGCGATTAATTGTATGGAACATAATATTAATAACAAAAGAGAATATATTCTAAAAATGCAAGATAGAACAAAACGCTTTGCTGTTGATATTATTCATTTTTGTAACACCTTAAAAAATGGTACTGCTTCAAATGTAATTACTTATCAATTAATAAAAGCGGCTACTTCTACAGGAGCAAATTACAGAGCAGCAAGTGTAGCTCGTTCAAAAAATGAATTTTACAGTAAAATTTGTATAGTTGTTGAAGAAAGTGATGAAGCAGAATATTGGTTAGACTTGATAAAGGAGACAAAACTGTCAAATAACGAAAATGAATTAACTCGATTATTTAATGAAGCAAACGAAATAAAAAGAATGATGATGAAAGCAAAAAGTTCAGTATCAAAATCCTTTAAACCTTAATACCTTAATACCTTAAAAACTAATGAAAACAGAACATAAATCAGGATTTGTAAATATCATAGGCAACCCAAACGTAGGAAAATCTACTTTTTTAAATGCCGTAGTAGGCGAAGAATTGGCTATTACTACGCCAAAAGCGCAAACTACGCGTCATCGAATTTTGGGAATAGTAAATGATGAGAATTACCAAATAGTTTTTTCAGATACCCCCGGTATTATCAATCCGGCTTATGAATTGCAGGAATCAATGATGGATTTTGTCAAGGAATCTTTTGAAGACGCCGATATTTTGCTCTATATGGTAGAAGCAGGCGAAAAAGATTTGAAAAATGAACATTTTTTTCAAAAAATATCTAAGGCGAAGGTGCCTGTATTGTTATTGATTAATAAAGTTGATCAAACAGACCAGCAAAAACTCAACGATATGCTCACATATTGGCAAGAAAAAGTCCCAAATGCCGAAATTTTTCCGATTTCTGCCTTACACGGCTTTGGCGTCGATCAAGTATTAGGACGTATTTTGGAATTATTGCCTTCTTCTCCACCCTATTTTGGCAAAGACCAACTAACAGACAAAACCGAACGATTTATTGTCAACGAAAAAATACGAGAAAAAATATTAAAACACTACAAAAAAGAAATTCCTTATTCTGTTGAAATTGATACCGAAGAGTTTATCGAAGAGAAAGATATCATACGCATACGAGCCATTGTTTATGTAGAGCGCGATTCACAAAAAGGAATTATCATTGGGCATAAAGGAGCCGGACTAAAACGAATAGGTACAGAAGCGCGCAAGGATTTAGAAAAATTCTTTAACAAAAAAATATTTTTACAAATGTATGTCAAGGTCAATAAGGATTGGCGAAAAAAAGCCGAGCAATTAAAACGTTTTGGCTATAAAGGAAATTGAGCAAAAACATCAAATAAATTTTATCATCACCTAGCAATACAATACTTAAAATCGGAAAAAATAATTTTATTTTGCGATAATAATTTGTCTAAAACAGCTGCAATATCAACTTGCATTTTATATTGCAACTCTTTCTTACTCAAACATTTATCAGAAAGCAGCAAGAGTATTTGTCGATAGATTTCTTTTGATGTTAAGGCTTTGTTTTCAGCTTGACAAACATCGCATATCAGGCAAGAATCCGAATTATTTTCTTCGAAATATGCAGCTAGAAATTGCGCCCTGCAAGTCGTATTATTTTCGACATATTTCAAAACATTAGCTACTTGCATTTTTTTATGCGCTATGCGTTTTTTTAAACTTTTTGATTTGTATTTAAAAGTATTTTCATCGCGATTTAACAAAAACAGAATACTAAAATTTTCACCTTCGGGTCGATAATCAATAATTTCTCTTTTGTGTAAAAAAGTAAGCGTATCTAACAATTCTTGTTTTTTAATCTCTAATTTATCGGCTAAGATATGCGATTTTATCTTGACCGGAAGATGCAAAATATCGGTATAACTTCTCACTAATAAATCTAAAATCCGATAGCCTGTTCTTTTTTGATAGATATAATTTCTAAGCAAGGCAGGACTAGTCAAGATACGGATACTCGTAAAATGGTTTCTTGCTTGATTTATTTTAATAAACTCCTCGCTATCAAGTATTTGCAATACGTTCAATGTTTTATATACCGATAGATTAAAACGGTGACAAAATGATAATATATCAATTGATTGTAGCACTTCTGCCCCTTCGCCCTCAGCTATGTAAAAATGATTATATAAAGCTCTGTAAACCGTATAAATATCATCGATGCTTGGAATATTACGAATACTTGTAGTTCTATAATATTCGATATCGTAATCGGATTGCAAAATAATAGCGTCTGACATTAAACCGTCACGCCCGGCACGCCCCGACTCTTGCACGTAATTTTCAAGTGATTCGGGCAAATCCAAATGAATAACTTTTCGGACATCTGCTTTGTTTATGCCCATACCGAATGCCGTAGTTGCAAACATCACTTTTACATTTCCGTTGAGCCATTGTTGCAAAGCAAACTGCTTGTCTTTCAACAACATACCGCCGTGAAAAAAAGCTGTTTTAAATCCTCTTTGGGCTAATAAATCTGCCATTTGGTAAGTGCGTTTTCGCGTTCGTACATATACAATTGCCGTTTCATCCGGATCTATCAACAAGGCTAAGGAAGCAATTTTATCTTCGGTTTTGTTGACGGCATAACGAATATTTTTTCTAAAAACAGATTGTTTAAAAATTTTGGGCTTTTGTAATTCTAAATATGTTTCAATATCTTCAATAACATTACTCTTTGCCGTTGCTGTTAGCGATAATATCGGTATGCCGGGTAGTAATTCTCTTAATAATGAAATTTTGAGATACGAAGGTCTAAAATCGTGTCCCCATTCCGAAATACAATGTGCTTCATCAACGGTAATCAGACTGATTTGCATTGTTGACAAGCGACGTTGTACATATTCATTTTGCAAACGTTCGGGCGATAAAAAGAGAAATTTTGTATTTCCAAATGCCGTATTGTCAAGCATTCGCGCCAATTCGTCGAAAGGCAAATTTCCGGTAAGTGCAATAGATTTAATTCCTAATTCGTTTAGCCGGGTTACTTGATCTTCTATCAAGGCAATCAGAGGTGAAATAACAACTGTTATTCCGTCAAGCATCAAGCCTGACACTTGATATATGATTGATTTACCGCTTCCTGTGGGCAAAATGGCAATTACATCGTTTTGTTTGCTTACCGCTTCAATAATTTCCTGCTGAGAATTGCGAAAAGTCTCGTAACCCCAATACTTTTGTAATATTTTTACGGCATCAGACAAAATTATTTATGTTTTTCTATGCTTCTTAAAATATAATCGACGCGTTTATCAACCGGTCCAAAAGGAACAAATATCAAATAATAACCCAATTCTTTGTAATAGTTAACTAATTTATTATGAATTAGTTGCGCTTGATTAAAACTCTCGTAACGTTCGGCGTCATTTACAAATATTTCGTCCCAAGGCGGCATAATAAATACTAAATTATCATATTGATGATTACGTGTAATATCTTCAAATTCTTGTGGAATTTCTTGCTTGATATACTTCATATAAGCATTTACATCGGGAATACCTCGATCAAAAAATATAACATCATTATCATATTTTTCGGCTTCATTAAACTGCTCAACTCGTCCTTCGAGTAATTTTTTGCTAAAAAGATAAGGGTCTTCTAAAAAAAGTTGTTCTATACCACTTTCTTGTGCTTGTTTAATAATATCACGTGACACTTCGTCAAAACACAGGTAGTCACGTTTTTTTAGTTCCTCAATTACAGTTGATTTTCCGGTACTTGGTCCGCCGGTAATTACTATTTTTCTTGTTTTCAAAGTAGAAAATTTTGCTTGTATTAATAAGCAAACAAATGTACTTTTAAATTCTTAAAAAAGCAATAGATTTTTAAAAAAGTTTTTAACCAAGTTTAAATCGGTCAAAATCTAATGATATCTCGTCAAACTCCTGTTTATTTGGATTAAAATTTCCATACCAAACAAAATCATATACATAAGTCAGATTTTTAAAATCACTTGCATATTGTTTGTTTTGCACTTCGCTAAGATAATCTCTATTGGTTTTTTCAGGGCGCCAATCAATCACATTGCTATCTACCAACATTTTTAATACACTCAAATAATAATATCTTATTGCCAAACGATAATTGTTGTCTGCTACTGCATTTGCTATTAGTTTCTTCAAATCTTCTTCTTTCATAATGCGTTCTTCATCAGACAAATCGACCATTGGAAATTTGATATTTTTCTTTTTTCCTAATCGAATTAAATCAATGCCTAATAAATATCGATACAATAAGTAAGCGAAGAAAATTATTGCTAAATAAGGCAATATTTTAATGAAATAAGCAAAATATTTTCCGGCAGATTTGACACCAAATATCCATTCAAACAATTTTAGAATAACATTTTCCAATTTACGCATAATCCAATTATAAATCCGGTCTATAAAATTTTTTTCTTTAACGACAACGGTATAATCAAAATCTTTGTCTGCATAATATTTTTCCAGATGACTTTTAGGCACTTCAATCTTTTCAATATTTTCGGTAGTAGCAGACTCCTGACTAAAACCTGTTGTCACAAAAAAGACGGAGAATAATAATATTTGAATAAATTTATATTTCATTATTATCTTGTTTTCCTATACTATCAATTTTTTCTAAAATACCTTCTTGTGTATGATACTCTTTTAGTGAGAAATAAAGCAAAGCTAATGCTATTAAATACACTACCTTTAGTATATATTCTACAATTAATGAAAGTACCGATAATAACGAAACAATTATATCACCACTTTGAGAAACTATAGTGTTAACCGAATTACTCTCATCTATTACTGATAAATCCTTAACTGTTGCATAGATAGTTACCGGCATATTTACAGCTGAGCCTAGTAAACCGATGATTAGTCCGACAACAAACAATACCCAAAAAGAGAACCACCATTTGTTTTTTATATATTTAAAACTTAGTGAAAGAGATTCTGAGGCAGAAGTGTCATCAAAAAAGTAAATCGGAAAAACCAATGATAGCGTTATTGAAATATATACAGCAAAAAGGAAAAAAGCAATAAACCCGAAAAACACAAGCACTCTGGCACCGGTACCCAAAGATAATAAGGCTGAAAATAGAAAAAAAACTAATATGATAATAACAAATACAATAATTCCTATGTAAAATGACAAGCCTATAAGACCCCAAAATTTACTTTTAATGTATTCATTGACTTTTTCGGGCTCAACAACACCGTTATTTTCTTTATATACTCTAATGTATCCCATTATGGTAGCATAAAATCTTGGGTAAAAAAGCAAAGATGTAATGAATAAAACTAAAATTACAGCTATAAATTTAGGATCACTCAAAGATTGGGTAGCTTCAAATTCTTTAATAAATACACTTGATGAAGCAAATATCTTGCTAAACCGTTCAAAATATAGAAAAAAATACAGAAAATAACTGACTAAAAAACCAATAATAATAATGGAATTATACTTCCACAAAATGCTAAACATTGGTTTAAAATGTTTTCTCAATAGTTTAAAAGATGCTTCAATAATATTATCTATCGATCTCTCTTTTTGAAATTCAAATATTTTCATAATTTATTATTTAGTAATTGGTTTGTGCAAATTCTTATATATTTTGGCAGGCAATAACACATAGTAATATATAATGAGCGATAGTGAACTTAAAATAATCAATACCGAAAGCCAAGTAGGCATTTCGGTATGTCTGGTCACAAAACCTTCTAAAAATCCGGCAATAATAAAAAACGGTATCGTACTGACCATTACTTTTAGTCCGTCGCGAGATTTTCTGATAAATGCTTGTGTACGCGTATAGGTTCCCGGAAATAAAATACCACTTGCCATAATAAATCCGGCTGCACCTGCTACAATAATTACTGATATTTCTATTGTACCGTGTATCCAAATAGTTCTGACAGATTCCGCAAACACACCTTGTTCATAAAAAAAATATTGAAAAGACCCCAGCATAATGGCATTACTCATTAATGCAT
>CAZSBI010000136.1:0-2720 GCA_964604735.1 uncultured Flavobacteriaceae bacterium
AAATTATAAGCAAAATCTGTAATACTTTTATCATTTAACACAACTGATAAGCTTGTTAATACAGCCACCGAAACAAACGAAAAACGAATAAATTTAGTTAAATATGTATATAATTTGTGCGAATACTTATCTAAATCGACAAAACTAATGGCAAATAATAAATATACTGTCGAATATACCCACTTAGTCGGGTCATAAAGAAACTCGAAGTAAGGCACCAAGGGTTTTGAAATATCTGCCAAAACAAAATGTTTAGCTCTGTGATAAGTGTAGAAAAATACTAAAAAAGCATAGAGAGAATAGTATAAATACGTCTTATCCTTATGCTGAAAATATAATAAGAAATGGTATAAACCCAAGGCCAACAAAAAACCGGACATTAATATTACAATCCCGTTTTCTTGCGGTTGAGATAAAGCTTCTATGTTTGTCAAATAATACACTACTAATCGACGTGTAAAATCTCTAACAACTGATGCTTATAAGACCTGGAAATAGGAATTTCTGCTTCATTTGAAAGAATAACCTCGCCGTTTCCTTGTTTATTGATGCCCGCAACTTCATCAACATTAATGATATATGATTTGTGTATCCTCAGAAACAATTCCTCAGGAAGAATATCTTCAAAATGTTTGATGCTTTTTGAGACCAAATAATCAACATCGTTCTTTAAAAACAAATGCGTATAACTTCCATCTGATTTACAATACAATATGTCTTTAGAATTGACAAACAGAATTTTACTATCTACTGATATCGGAATTTTTTGGTGCTTACTCTTATTCTTTTTGACAAATTCGGTTAATATCGTTTCAATATTTTTGTTTGAACTCTGATTGTACTGTCTCTTTTTTACACGCTCTATCGACTTTATCAAATCGTTGGGGTCAATAGGTTTTAGGAGATAGTCTATTGCATTGGCTTTAAAAGCTTGTATGGCGTATTGATTGTATGCAGTGGTTATAATTAAATCAAAATTTTTGTAGTCCAGCAACTGTAATAATTGAAAACCATCAATCTCAGGCATCTCAATATCGAGCATAACCAAATCAGGTTTTAGGTAATTAATGCCACTAATTGCTTCTTTCGGGTTTGTAAAAGTGTCAATTATTTTTAAATCTTCACAAAAGTTTTCTATTTCCCATTGCAAACTTTCAATAGCCAAATGTTCATCGTCAATAATTATCGTTCTTATCATTGTTTGAGTTATTTTTATGGGGTAAATTTACACATTTGTTTACAATTATGAGCAACAATTTTACAAACTCCTTCTAAAAACATATAAACGGCATCATTTTTAGCATAAAAAAGCATTTATGAGGAAAAAACCTCATTTATGTCATTCATTGGTCTATTCATGTCATTCATATAGAATTTTATACCATTCATAGATTCATGCAAACTAAATAGTTAAAAAATAAAAAAAAAATTGTACCTTTATGGCTCAAAGTGCTAATTTTCATCCATAAAAATGCAAAAATCACCCTAAAGGGTGAGAAAAATCACACTTTAGGATGAATGTTAAATAAGTAATGCTTTGTAATTTTGTACTAAGATAATAACCCTAAAAAAACATAAACATGAAAAATTTATTATTAGCAACATTGGTAATCACTCTAATGTTTACATCATGCAAAAAAGACGTTCTTGACGCAAATTTCACAACCAACATCTCGGCTACTTCGCCACAAATCGATGTTAATGATGCGCCCATCAATGATGCGTACAGATCAAACACCCTTGCACCCTACAGTCAAACATTTGATGTTGACTTAAGCAACCCTGACACTCAGGATTATTTAAACAAACTCAAAGAAATTTCGCTCTCAGATGTACGTTTACAATTTAGCGGACTTGCAGGACTTGCAGCAAACACAACTGATACTGATTTTACCGTTACAATTGACGACCAAATTACATTCAATTTCAACGACTTCAAATACAGCGAAGTTGCCAACGGACAAGATTTTATGTTAAACGACAATCAAAAGGTTGCCGAAATAGCCGAAATATTACTCAATCGTAAGAAAATAACTGTAAAAGTAGAAGGTTTTATTCCCGATACAGCTACTTATCACTTCTTTGTTAAATTTTTAGCCAAAGCCAAAATCAAAGCAGAAGCTCTTTAATACAAAATATCAATAATTGACACATTATATGTATAGTATGAAAACTTTAAAATATTTATTCATTATACTAATAAGCATTGGTTTTAGTCAAAATACACAAGCACAATTGTGGAAAAAACTAAAACAACACGCTGAGGAAAAAATAAAAAAAGAAGCCGAACGCCGTTCGGAACGCCGTATCGACAAAGGTATCGACAAAGTATATGACGAAGCCGAAGACGAAATAGACGGAAAAAACAAGAAAAAAAAGAAAAAAAAGTCAAAAAAATCAGAGGAAGTAGCCGACGAAGAACAAATAAATGAAAAAGCTTCCGGCAAAGCAAAAAAAACGCACCAACCAAAAGTGGTTTGGAACCGTTTTGATTTCGTCCCCGGCGATGTGGTGATATTCGAAGATGCACCTTCCCCGGATGAAGAAATCGGTGAATTTCCCTCGCGTTGGGATTTGTTCAAAGGTTCTACCGAAATAGGTGAAGTGGACGGCGAAAACGTCATTATGTTTATTCAAAGCGGTTCGAGTATCATTCCTTATCTGAAAAATTCAAAGGAAGATTACCTGCCCGATGTGTTTACCATCGAATTGGACGTATG
>CAZSBI010000137.1:0-7335 GCA_964604735.1 uncultured Flavobacteriaceae bacterium
ATAAATTTTTCTGCATTTTCACAAGAAGAAACAAGCAAAGAAATGGGAATTGCCGACAGAATTGAAGAGAATTTTAAACCTATTTCTGATGCATGGTCTGCCGTTATTTTTTATAGCATACCACTAAAAGAGGACAAGGAGTTGTCAGTTACCATAATTGACGATGTTAGTAATGAACAAAAAGTTTTAAGTTTAAAAAGACCTTGGAAGTTTAAATATGATTTTGATAAAAACCATAAGTATAGAATAATTACTTTTTTGCCGGACGAAGTTGGTACAAAATATGAAAAAATTGTGCCCAAAGATGCGGATGGTCAAAAAGTACTGGATAGGGTTTCGGAAAAAATAGCTTCCTTTGATTTAAAATTACCGATTGTATTAATACTGCTCATTTTAGGCGCATTATATTTTACTTTGTTTTTCAAAATACCGCAGTTTAAGTTGCTAAAAACGGCTGTAAAAGTTGTTGCAGGAAAATATGATAATGTAGATTCTCACGGCTCAGATACGCTTGCCGGAGATCCAACGCCAAATGAAGACGGAGATATACCCGAAACAATAAAAATAGAAGGAGCAGATGGAGAAGTATCTCATTTTCAAGCACTTTCGGCGGCGTTGTCGGCAACTGTCGGATTAGGAAATATTGCCGGAGTGGCAGTAGCAATTGCTATCGGAGGTCCGGGAGCAACTTTCTGGATGATTTTAGCAGGTTTGTTGGGAATGGCATCAAAATTTACAGAATGTACGCTAGGAGTTAAATATCGCGATGTTGATGAAAACGGAACGGTTTATGGAGGTCCGATGTATTACTTAAAAAAAGGTTTAGGCGAATTGGGTTACGATACTTTTGGTAAATTTTTAGCCGTATTTTTTGCCATTATGGTTGTAGGAGCTTCTTTTGGTGGCGGTAATATGTTCCAAGCCAATCAATCGGCGGCACAATTTGTTCAATTATTTGGTATTAACAATGGCGATGCCGGGTTTTATTTTGGTATCGTTTTAGCCATCATAGTTGGTGTAGTTATTATTGGCGGTATTAAACGAATAGGTAAAGTTGCCGAAAAAATTGTACCTTTTATGGCAGTTTTATATGTAGGAGCTGCATTGATTATATTGGTAATGAATTTAGATTTGATACCAAAAGCTTTTAGCATGATATTATCCTCTGCATTTACGCCTATGGCAGGTTTAGGCGGCTTTATGGGAGTCTTGATTCAAGGATTTAAACGTGGTACATTTTCAAACGAAGCGGGTGTCGGTTCGGCGGCTATTGCACATTCAGCTGTAAAGACAAATTACCCTGCAAGTGAAGGTATTGTAGCGCTATTAGAACCATTTATTGATACGGTTGTTATTTGTACAATGACGGCATTAGTGCTAATTATTACAAATTTAAAAGCGATTGAAGAAACAGGAAAAGCCTTATTTACTTATGGCGATGATGCTATTTCAGGAAAAGGGGTTGAGTTAACAGCAGCAGCTTTCGATTCGTCAATTCCTCATTTTTCTATAATATTAACCATTGCTGTAATCTTGTTTGCTTTTTCGACTATGTTATCTTGGTCTTATTATGGTTTACAAGGTTGGAAATTTATTTTCGGACGTGGAAAGAAGGCAGATATGATATACAAACTTTTGTTTTTGTTCTTTGTTGTAATAGGTGCCTCGGTCAAATTGGGCTCGGTAATTGATTTTTCTGACGCTATGATTTTTGCGATGGTATTTCCCAATATTATCGGCTTGGTGTTTTTGGCACCCAAAGTTAGAGAAGAACTGGTCAAATACTTAAAAGCCATAAAAGCCAAACACGGTAAAGTGTAATTATAAACAAGAAACTATGAAAAATTACTTTTCCTTACTATCTATATTAATTGCCTTAGTGGTTATTGCCCTAAAAATTGAATTGGATTTGGCTACTTATCACGCCTTTCAAGATGCTGCTACTACACAAAATACAGCGCATCCTGCTATGGTTGTAGGCGGATTAACATTTTTGCCCATTTCGCTAATTATTGTCTCATTGGTTTTGGCGGTTTTTGGCTTAGAAAAAAATAATAAGTATAGAATACTTGCCATTACAATAAATATTATTACAATTTTTTACCTAATGGTGCCAATCGGTATGTTTTTGGTTAAACCTATGTAAGATAAATATTTTTTATGAGAATTTTTTATAAATTTATTGCAAAAATTACGAAAATAGTAGTATTGTTATTAATAAGCGAACTTGGTTTTGCCAATATGGCTTCACCAATTTTGGAAGGCACAATGACAACATCAGCCTTTTCCAGCGACAATATTGATATTAAGTCAGAAACGATATATATTATTATTGACGAAAACTATAAAACAGCTAAATTTATTGTAGAATATACCATAGATAGCGATCAAGACGGAAAACAAATACCTTTACTGTTTTATGCAAGAGATTATAAAGGCAATTTTTCAGTTTGGCTCGATAATAAAAAAATAAATATTTCAGTTTGGCTCGATAATCGAAAAATAAATATTGGAACTGTTCCCGAAAAATATATTTATATACATAATACACCATTCAAAAATTTTTCGAATGCAACAAAAAATAATCCAAAATCTCACAATGTAACAATTTATTGGCATAAAAATTATGCTAGTGTTTATCCAATAAATGATCTTAAATATTTTGAAGCAGATATCAGTAAAGGAACGCATGTAGTGCGGGTAGAATATACAGCAAAAGTATGGACAGATTTATCGTTCGGTTGGACTAAAAAGTACAGTTTTAGATACTCATTAACACCGGCACAATTCTGGAAATCATTTGGAACACTAAAAATTATTGTAGAACAAAAAGGAAAAATACGACAAATTACAACCAATTTAGGCGAATCAAACGAAGGAGAAATTCAAGCCAAAAATACATGGACTTTTAATAAACTACCCGATAAATACTTTGAAATTTCGTATCAAGAAAAACCTAATAAATTAGCAAGCATCTTGATTCTTATTACACCCCTGAATCTATCTATAATTACAATGTTTGTGTTGTTTGCAATACATTTGTTTATTGTGATTAAATGTCGTAAAAAATATAGAAACAAGAAGTATTCAGTCGCTGTAATCTTAGGTACTATCATTGCGACGTTTTTGTCCTTTTTCAGCTACATAAGTTTTCATCTATTAATTTACAGTCTTATCGGAAAAGAGGCTTCTGGTTATCAAGGATATACTTTTATGATATTTTTATTATATCCGATCGTTTTGCCGATTTATTGGTTAATAATGTGGCAAATAGACAGATATATAAAAAGAAAACTTAATAAGTATTAATTGCATTTATACAAAAAGTTTCACATCTTTAAATAAATATCACAGGCAATAATGAAAACTACAGGCAAATTACCAAATTTCACTCGCGCACAACGAAGTGGTTTGTTGGTTTTGTTGTTGTTAATAGTGGCTTTGCAGGTTTTAATCTTTAAATTTGACACCATTTTTCCGGCAAATAATAATCTTGTAGGTCAAATTCCAAATGATTTACAACAACAATATGACTCACTCAGAATCATTGCCTTAGAAAATAAAAAGAAGAAAATTTACCCTTTTAATCCTAATTATCTAAGCGATTTTAAAGGCTACTATTTAGGAATGAGTCTTTCCGAAATTAATAAAGTACAAGCCTATAGAAAACAAGGAAAATATTTCAATTCAAAACAAGAATTTAAACAGATAAGCGGTATGTCAGACTCCTTGTTTAGTGTTTTAGAACCTTTTATAAACATACCAAAATATAAAAAATTTACAACTTATAGCAGTACAAATAACAAGCCGATTTCCAATAAAAATATCAACTTGGCAAGCGCCGAAGATTTACAAAGCATTAGTGGAATAGGCAAAGTGTTATCCGAGCGCATTATTAAGTTTAGAAATTCCTTAGGCGGATTTACCGACAAAAAACAACTCGATAAAGTTTATGGTCTCAAACCCGAAGTAATTAAAAGGCTTTGGCAAGTTTTTTACCTGAAAATAGTTGAAAAACCGGCGGTGCATTATGTCAAAAAACCTTTTAATTCGGCTAGTGCCGAACAATTACGCGAAGTAAATGGTATTGGCGAAAAATTATCGCAACGCATTATCAAGTATCGCAATAAGTTAGGCGGATTTGCAATAAAAGAGCAACTCAATGATGTTTATGGACTAAAACCCGAAGTTATTGAAAGGGTTTGGCAACAGTTTAGTATTGAAAATCCGAATAAAAATATCACAAAAATTGAATTAAATGACGCAAATATTAAAGAATTAGCTCAAAATCCGTATATTTCGTATCAATTAGCAAAAAAAATAGTTTCGTATCGTACATTACACGGAGCTTTTCATAACTTTGCCGACTTATTGAAAATAAATGATTTTCCAAAGACTAAATTTAAACAAATTACGTTATTTTTGAAATTATAAAACAAAAGATTATGATGAACTTTGAACTCACAGAAGAACAACAACACATTGCCCAAGCCGTACGAGATTTTAACAAGCAACATATTGCACCATATTTTATGGAATGGGACGAAAAACAGATTTTTCCTATTGATGTGTTCAAAAAATTGGGAGCGCTGGGTTTTATGGGAATTGTTATTCCCGAAAAATACGGAGGCTCAGGTTTGTCATATCAAGATTATGTAACTATTATCGATGTGTTATCGCAACAAGACCCTTCCATAGGATTATCGGTAGCAGCACATAACTCATTGTGTACCAATCATATTTACGAGTTTGGCAACGAGGAACAACGTATGCGTTGGTTGCCAAAACTAACTTCCGGTGAGTGGATTGGCGCTTGGGGATTGACAGAGCATAACACAGGCTCGGATGCCGGCGGAATGAGCACAACAGCAGTCGAAGACGGCGATTATTATGTGCTCAATGGTGCCAAAAATTTTATTACTCACGCCATTTCGGGCAATGTTGCCGTAGTTTTGGCACGTACCGGCGAAAAAGGTGCGAGACGAAATGCAACTGCCTTTGTGGTAGAAAAAGGCACACCCGGATTTACATCAGGAAAAAAAGAAAACAAACTGGGAATGCGCGCCAGCGAAACAGCCGAACTGATTTTTGATAATTGCCGTGTGCCCAAAGAAAATATTTTAGGCGAAGTAGGCGACGGATTTGTACAAGCTTTAAAAATATTAGATGGCGGTAGAATTTCTATAGGCTCGAATGCCTTGGGAACCGCCAAAGGTGCATACCAAGCCGCCTTAAAATACGCACAAGAGCGCGAACAATTCGGGCGAACTATTAGCAAATTTCAGGCAATTGCCTTTAAATTAGCAGATATGGCAACCGAAATTGAAGCCTCCGAATTGCTTATCAGAAAAGCCGCTTACCTCAAAGACACTAAGCAAAATCTAACCAAACTTGGTGCAATGGCCAAAATGTATGCCTCGGAAGTAAGTGTAAAAGTATCGACAGATGCCGTGCAAATTCACGGAGGCTACGGTTATACCAAAGACTATCCGGTCGAAAAATTTTATAGAGACAGCAAGCTGACAACTATTGGCGAAGGCACAACCGAAATTCAAAAATTGGTTATTTCGAGACAGATTATGAAGTAGTTTTGTTAGTTAGGGTCTGCTGAAAATCACAGAAGTGCCTGAATTTTTTAATTTGTAGGGCAGAGCGTCAAGAAAATGTCCGGTGGACATTTTTAGCGAATGAGCCAGCCTGCCGCGCGGGCAATATAAATACTTCGAATTGAACAAGTTAAAAAAGATAGGTGCTTCTGTGGAGCGAAAATACGTTTTTATTGAATGATATAAATGTAAGACTTTTTGAAAAAAACCTTTATTTTTCTTGCATTTTTCCATCAATATATTTGTCTAATTCATTATTTTTCAGATGTTTGAGAGTTTTTCAGCAGACCCTAGTTAAATATCTCTTTTTGCAATAGCAATATCAATAAAGTGATGCAAAATGAATCTATTTTAAAACTATCAGCAAAATCTGAAATTTATTATCTGTAATACAATCATTTTTTTGTAACTTGTGCTAACAAAAAGTTATTAAATTATGAATGTCATTATTTTTATTGCAATTACAATTGTAATTATCCTGCTAAGCGGATTTAAAATCGATCAAGAATACCAACGCAGCGTTATTTTTAGGTTAGGACGTTTTCATCAAGTAAAAGGTCCCGGTATGTACTGGATTATTCCATTTGTAGATAGACGCAAAAAAATTGATATGCGTACAATGACCGTCGATATCGAAAGTCAAGAAACAGTGACTAAAGATAGTGTAACCATTCGGGTAAACGCCGTTTTGTATTTCAAAATAAATGAACCCGAAAAAGCCGTTATCGAAGTGCGCGATTTTATGAACGCAACCTACCAAGCATCGTTAACAGCCCTAAGAAATGTTATAGGACAGCACAATTTAGATGAAATCTTGAAAGATAGAGAAGCTATTAATGTAGCCATTAAAAAAATCGTGGATCAAATTACAGATAAATGGGGATTGTCAGTTGATTATATCGAAATGAAAGATGTAGAAATTCCACAAACAATGCAACGCGCTATGGCAAAAGAAGCCGAAGCAATCAGAGAAAAACGTTCCAGAATTATTAAAGCCGAAGGCGAGTTCGATGCCTCTCTAAAACTTAAAGATGCCGCACAATACATTGCCGAAAATCCGGCAGCCTTAGAGCTTAGACGTATGCAAATGATATCGGAAGTAGGCACAGAACAAAATACAACAACCATTATTTTAATGCCCTCGGATTTTGTTACGATGGCAAAAAGTATTGGCGAAGGATTAAATATTTCTATTAATAAGGAAAAAGATTAATTATGAAGAATATATTTTGGCTATTTATTATCATTTTAGCTCTTTTTTCTTGCCGGCCTAAGCAAAAAGTGAATGAAAGTTTACAAAAACAAGTAGATAGCCTGCAAACAGCCTTGAACAATGTTTACAAACCCGGTTTTGGCGAGTCGATGAACTTGATACATCATCATTTTACAGAAATTTGGCAAGCCGGAAAAGACGAAAATTGGAAATATGCCGCTTTTGAAATTCACGAGATGAAAGAAGCCGTCGAAAATATTGAAAAATATCAAAAGGGCAGAGAAGAAGTGAGCCAATTAATAATGTTTGATGCACCCGTCGATAGTTTGATATTATCAGTAAAAAATCATAATCAAAAAACCTTTTAAAAAAACTACAAAAAGCTTCTTCATACTTGCAATGCTTGTCACCTTAAAACAAAGTATGAATTTATTCAAATAAAAATGCCGGAATAATAAAGACGAATTATAAAACTCGTTCTGTATAATTGAAAAAGATTTTTTGAAGTCATATTGC
>CAZSBI010000138.1:0-23040 GCA_964604735.1 uncultured Flavobacteriaceae bacterium
GCTACGGCTACCCCTGCAATGTTCCCCAAACCAACTGTTGCTGAAAGGGCTGCTGAAAGAGCTTGAAAATGTGACACCTCGCCTTCGCCTTCAACTTTTATGGTTTCCGGAATGTCGCCACCCTCATTTGGTGTAGGGTCACCTGCTAAGGTGTCGGCTGTATGTGTATCTACATCGTCATACTTACCTGCAACAACTTTTATTGCTGTGCCAAAGAATTTAAACTGGGGTATTCTAAAATAAATGGTAAAGTATAATGCTGCTAAAAACAAAACGATCACAATTATTGGAAAACCTTGTCCCATAATAGGAATTTTATAAAAAATAATTCCAGACCAGAAATCTGATATCGGTTTAAAATTCTCTTCTATTCTTTCAGCTATTCCTTTTTCAACTGTTTCTTGTGCAAAAGCAGCAAAATTTGTAAAATACAACACAAAAATTGTAGTCAATTTTGTTTTCATAGTTTCGTTTTTTGGATAATGACAGCTAATATAAAGCAAATTATTCTATTTGTTGACCGTTTTTTGAATGAAATGCAAATCTAATAACGCATTTATGATTCTGTTAAGAATATCGAAAAAAATAAATCAAAAAATAATTTTTTATAAAAAGCAAAAAAATAGTAGCTTTGTTGTCTTAGTATATGCGTAAATTATGAAAAAAACAACTCACATAAATATTATCGTCGCTTTGGGCAAACAAAATCAAATCGGATTGAATGGCAGTATGCCTTGGCATTTGTCCGACGATTTGAAAAACTTTAAAAAAATCACAAGCGGACATACAATTATTATGGGACGAAAAACTTTTGATTCTATTGGTCGTGCCTTGCCCAATCGAATGAATTTTGTCGTTACATCAAAACATGAAAATGTTAATGCTTTTGAAGTTTGTAGTTTTAAAAATCTAGAAAAAGCCATTGACAAAGCAAAAATATTTGAGAAGGAAATATACATTATCGGTGGCGCATCTATCTACGAACAAATGCTTGACAAAGCCGATAAAATGATCATAACTCACGTCGATTATGATGGCGAAGCCGATACTTTTTTTCCTGAAATTGATTATCAAAAATGGAAAATCTATCACAAAAAAAGTTTTAAAAAAGATAATCATAACGATTATAATTTTGAAATCGTCACCTATACAAAAAAACATTAGATAGATGAGATATCTGTTATACATATTACTATTTGCCGGAAATTTGGTTTATTCGCAGCAAGAAGATGAACCGTTCTTGGAAATTTGGACGCTTTTTAGCGATAACAGTTTTGTCAATAGCAATGCGCACCGAATTGCTTCAAAAAATTGGCCTTTTACTATATATTCTATGAGTGGCGATGTTATTTTAGATGAAAAAATTGTTGACAGTGTTCAAAAAAACAACCAAACCGTATGGCAATATCTGGATAGTCACGGACATGAAAATTCAGAAAAAGAATATTTGCAAGAATATTATACCGAAAAGCGCGAAATCAGTAAAGCTATTAAAATTAGTCAAGCACAATTAGATTTGTCCAAGTACAAACCTAAAGAAACATCATATTTGCATGCAAAATTTTATGTCGGCGTAACTAAAATTAAAGAACATATTTACCAATTTAGCATTTTTGTTATTGATTACAACAAACCTTATAGTCAAGAAGAAATCATCTTAAAATATCAGGTAAATACTGAAAAAGAAGAAATTACCATCTTAAAAAATACTACATAATGTCCGAAGAAATCAATCTTAAAAATACAACAGAAAAAGATCATAAGAATACCCATAATTCTTCAAAAAAAAGCAGTTCAAAAAAAATACTTTTATTGCTTTTCTTAGTTCTGATTGGCGTGGGTGTTTGGTACGGATATCAGCAATTTGGCAAGAATACCACACAAAGAGAAGTATTGAGCGTAGTTCCCGAAAAGGCAGTTTATATACTCAAAACCAACGAGTTAACCAAAGCATGGAAAGAGGTTAATAATACCAATATCTGGAAACATCTCATTAAAACCAAAGGATTTGAATACTTGCAAGATATCAGCAAAATGCTTAATCGGACATTGATTGATAACAGCGCAACAGCATATCTCTTCAAAAACAGACCTACCTTGATGTCGGCACATATAACCGGCAAAAACACATACGATTTCTTGTATGTTATCGATCTAAAAAACAGCAAACATATCAAAGCTGTCTTTGACTATGTTTTGAAATTGGACAAAGCTCATAAAATTACAAAACTAAATTACAAAGAAACCAAGATATTTAAACTGATTGATAAAAAAAATCAGCAAAATGTATTGTATATTGCTTCAATAGACAACTTACTTTTGAGTTCGATGTCGTTTAGTTTGCTCAAACAGAGCATTGACGAAAAAGACAAAACACATTGGTTAAACCGTTCTGATTTTGTTAGAATTGACCAAGAAATAAACGATGAGATTATTCAGTTTTATTTCAATTACAAAAAACTACCCGAATATGCATCAATTTACTTGCAAGATGCCGCCAAAGACAGCAAAGATATAGCCGAACAACTGCGTTTGTCAGGCTTTGACATTTCGCACGATGATGAACGTATAATCATGACAGGTCTAACGGTTACAGACAGTCTGCCCTCGTATATGAATGCCTTATTAGATGTAAAACCGGGCAAAATAAAAGCCTACAATGTCATTTCTAATCAAGCTGCACTATATATTTCATTAGGGTTTAAAAACTTTAATATTTTTAGACAAAGTCTGCTTGACCAATACACTCAGAAAGATAAAAAAAAGCGAGCCGAATATCGCAAACAACTCAAAAAATTAGAAAGTTTTTTTAAATTTAGTCTTCAAAAAGATTTGTATGACTGGATTGGTCAAGAGGTGGCAATAGTCAAGCTGCGCTCTTACCAAAAACGAAAAGCCGAGAAAATGGTCATGCTTATTGAAGCAGAAGACATTGATGATGCCAAAGAAGGATTAACGCATATTGTTGAACAAATCAGGAAGCGCTCACCTTTCAAATTTAAAACTTACAAGTATAAGAATTTTGACATCAATTACCTGCATCAAAAAAAGTTTTTTAAAGCCATCTTGGGCAATTTGTTTGCCAAAATTGACAAACCCTATTTTACTTACATCGAAAATTATGTTGTGTTTAGCAATTCTGAACAAGATTTAAAAGATTTTGTCAACGACTATATTATGGGTAAAACCCTTTCGCACAATCAAGATTTTATGGATTTTAAAGATGATTTAAGTCCAAAAGCAAACATTAATGTATATATACAAATGCCTAAATTGTATGCTATTATGCAACAAAATGCGACTGTAAAAGGCAAACAGACATTGTTAGAGAAAGAAAATCTGCTTCTAAGTTTTAGTAGAATCGGGTATCAAATGATTGCCAAAGATGATGTTTTTAAAACCTTGTTAGTAATAGACCACGATGAAAAAGCCAAAGAAAAAGAAAAATCTGACGAAATTGCACATCAAGTAGATAAAAGCATTCATAACCGATATTTTGAAGATTTGCAGTTTAAAGTTTTCTTTCCGGACAGCGTACAAGTTCCGAATGGCATTTTTAGACAATTCTGGAATGACGGCAAAACCATTAAAATAGAAGGAAAAGTAACTAATAATCTACCTGTTGATATTTGGCGTACTTACTACAAATCCGGCAATCTCGAAAGTGTTGTACATTATAAGGACGGCGATGTTGACGGCGAAATATTTTTCTATTTTGACAATGCAAATGAAATAAAGAAAGTAGAAACTTCGTATGAAAATAATCTATTAGAAGGAAAATATACTGAATATTGGAAAAATGGAGCGCAAAAAGCACAATTAGAATATGAGCACGGTAAGTTGCATGGCAAAGCCAAGTATTTTTTCTCTTCGGGGAAAATAAAAATTGAAGGGAAATACAAAAAGGGAGAACGCAAAGGTAAGTGGTACTTCTACGATCAAAACGGTGAAATAATCAATAAGAAACGATACTCGGGTTTTCTATTTTAGTTTTCTAATACTTTAAAAATCTGAAATAACTCGTCGAAGGATAAAGTATGTTCTTTTTTATTCTCTATTTCGATTAACATTTGATCGACAGCTTCCGGATGCAAATTCATTTGTAGCGCTATTTTTTTCAAAGTTATTTTTTCTGCTTCTGCAATATCTTTATCTACTCGCATCATTAATGCCAAACGGTATATTTGAATAACACGTTGTACTTGTTGTTTGGGTATTTTATAATTTTTTTCGAGTTCGAACATTTCTTCAAGTTTTTCGAGAGGCACTTCCATTGAAACTGCCATTTCGTACAAAAATTGATATTCGACCGGTTTAATTTCGCCATCTGCTTTGGTCATTTCGTATAATTGACGCAATATTTCTAATTTTTCTTCCATTTTTTTCTAATTGTTTTGAAGTGAAAATATTTCTTCTAAGTCTTTATCTAACAACATACCGCCTTTGTTTTCGTTCATTCTTTTAATCATTATTTCTATTGATTTGGGTTGCAATCCCATTTCTACACCATAATTTTTTAACAAAGCAATTTCTTCAATAGTTATAATCCCATCAACCATCATCATTACTGCCAAACGGTATATTTGTCTAAACCTTGCTTGATGTGTTACGGGCATGTTACTTTTTTTGTCACTGTCAATAATTTGTTTCAACTTTTCGGTCGATACGCCTAATACAAGTGCAATCTCTAATAAATATCGATATTCTACCCTTTTAAAAACTCTATCCGCCTTTGCCATATCAACTAATTGATGAAGCAAATTAAGCTTTTCTTGTTCTTTAAAAATATTTTTTTTTGAGTTGTTCATTTTTTTACAATCTTGTGAAGCAAAGATAAATCAATTTTCGATATTTGAGCAAAAAAAAGAGGACAGTAAACTGTCCCCTTAAAAATATTAATGTAAAAATGATTATTTAATCATCAATTTGTGTAAAGCAACATGTCCTTCTTCTATAACTTTCATCATATAGATTCCGGTTTTAAGTTGAGAAATATTGATTGCTTCATTATTATTAGCATCTGTTGAAATAACGATTTTGCCTAAAACATCATAAATAACAACTTGTTTTTCAACATCATTGTTTGATGTAACAAAAACTTGTCCATTAGTTACAGGATTAGGATAAGCTCTAAAACCATTAATATTGTTTTCAGAAATTGCGCCTGCTACAATCAAATCGTTTCCATCTCTTGGAAAAATTTGAGCTGTTCCGTTATACTCACTTCCAATACCAACTACATCTACTGTACCGGTAGGGAAAGCAACGCCGTCTAAATTACTAAATGCAGCTCTCAGTACAGTTACATCAGTACCAACTGTTAAATCATAGTTATGGTTACGTGTGAAATTAGCATCTGAACCCGGGTCAACAGTAGCACCGTTAATTCTAATTAATTTAGATTCGTAATTATCAGGGTTTGCATTCAAATCAGCAACTGTAACCACTTCGGGAGTTTGTAGGTTATTATTACCTGTCATTGTAAAGTCTTCGGTAACTTCTAACTCTAATACACCGTGGTAATCAATTAATTTTCCTTTGAAATCTGTCATTCCGTCACCTTCATTTACAATATTTGTTGTTGTTCCGTTAGGAATAAATGCCATAATAGCGCCGGTTGCATCTTGTGCATAGCCTTTTAAATTACCTGATGTATAAAGCTCGCCTGCTGTGGCAAAAACCTCACCTGTTAAATGATAATATCCATCTAATGCGCTTGCTCTTAAAGCAGCAATATCAGTAACAGTTACATAATCAGCTACTCCAAAAGTAACGCTTGCTGTTACTGCGGGAGATAAAGAAGCTCCGGCATTATCTACCAATTCCATATCGACTGTATGAGTTGCTCTTGTTAAACCTGTTAAGGTGATAGGATTTGTATCAAAAACATCAGTATTAGCACCACCATCAACAGAATAAACAACATGTCCATCACCTGTACCATTGGCTACGACAAAATTTTGAACGGTAAAAGTAACATCTGTACTTGTTGTGTTGGGTGAAAATATTTGACCTGCTGTCGGAGCTGTAATAGACAACATAGGACTTGCTGCACCGGAAAAACCTGTCCAGCTAATATCGTCAACAGCTACTTGCTTAGCAGTAATGTTTCTAATTTCTATGATTATATCACCTCCAATGTTGATTCCGGGAACGGTAAAAATGTGTTCATCATAGTCATCGAAAGGTGTAGATGTACCATAAGAAACGCCGTTTACAAACAATTCAACTTGTCTGTCACCTCCTCCTGTAAATTGTTTGTATAATTTTACAGAGAAATCACCGATACCTCCGGAGATAGTAGAAGAAGTAATCTTACTATCGTTTGAAGTTCTTCTTAACATCAAAGCAGGCAATTGAGAAGAAGTAGGATTGCCTCCGTTGTTTGATAACGCTGCTCTTGAAGCAACATAAGTCCAAGTAATTCCACCATTTCCTACAAAACTACCATCGGCATAGCTCGATGTAGCAGCAGAATTGGTAAAGTCTTCCATACCTTGCGCAAAGGTAAAACCGGTTGCCAATAGGGCAAAAAGTAAAAAGTAAAGTTTTTTCATGATCTTTTTTTTTGTTTTTATATTATAATGGTCAAATATACGTATAAAATATATTTTCAACTACTACAATTGTTATTTTTTATTAACATTTTACAAAAGTTTAACATCTTGATTTTTTTTTCATCAGACTTGTATATTCCGATAAGTTTTATGTAGCAAAAAAACAATATAATATTATGGTTTTTTCAAAAATATTTTGCCTTGTTTTTGTGAAACCGCCAAGCCTTTTTGCTGAAAATATCGTGCTAAATACAACTGCTCATTTTGTCCGGGTGTAGGTACTAAAATCATCTTTTTTTGTAACTTGTAATAATCCATTAATGAGGTATAACCCGAACGGGCTATTACTTTTTCGGAGGCATTTATTAACATTTCCAAGTCATTTGCTGTCAAATAATTATACACATCAACACCATTGATTTGTTTTTTGGTTTTCTTTTCTGAAATAACACCACAAACTAACGCTGTTTTTCCTTTGTAATTTGCCAATTTTTCGAGCAATTCTTTTTCTAATAAGCTACGCTGTGGTTCGGGACCCGATAAAACGGCCAACAAATCGTATTCTTTCTCAATATCAATTTTCTTCAAGCGACTTTGGATTCCTATGTACTTAATAAGTAATTTTGAGTTGTTAATATGCCCCAACTTGCCACTCAATCCGCCGTTTTCTATAAAATCGGGTACCCAAATTTCGTCATATTTTTTATATATTTTTCGATGTAAAAATGTAGTCAAAAAAGTAGTCGCTCCCGACAAAACTCTTAACTGATGCGTCATATATACCGATTTTGCTTTATTGCTTCTCAGCCCAAAACGATTGTCCGAAATAACTAAATCAATATCATATTTATCGACCAATTCTTCTGTTATTTGTCTTTCTTTTTGTGCCGTTTTCAATATTTTTGGTACTTGTAGCATTAATTTTAATTTTGTTGACAAGCTTGTTTTAGCATAATGAATATTGTAGGCGGGTAATTGTTCGAAAATTAATTTAGGAAATTCTTCTCGCAAAAAATCTAAGGCTTGTCCATCGGAGGCAATAATAACTTTGTCGCCGTTTTCTACGTATTTCCTGATTAAAGGAATGCATCGGACGGCGTGTCCCAGTCCCCAATTTAAAGGGGCGATTAATATATTTTTAGATTGAGACAATATTTAGTACTTTTGAACGCATAAAATTACAGTATATTTTTGAAGTAAACCAAATAAATAATGGGCAGTAAAAATAAATTAAAACGATTTAGAGAAAACGAAACTTTTAGCAATCTATTTCAACCGACTCGTGACGAGTTACTCAATGACACTTTTGAAATGAAAGGCAATTGGGATAAAAAATATTTTAAAAACAACAAGCCAATCGTTTTAGAACTGGGTTGTGGCAAGGGCGAATACAGTATTGGCTTAGGCGAAAGATTCCCTGATAAAAATTTTATTGGAATAGACATAAAAGGTGCACGGATTTGGCGTGGTGCTAAGTCTGCATTAGAAAATAATATGGGTAATGTTGCCTTTATGCGTATGCAAATCGAATTGATTGAAAATGCTTTTGCTCCGGGCGAAGTGTCCGAAATATGGATTACTTTTCCTGACCCGCAAATCAAATTTAAACGTACAAAACATCGCCTGACAAACCCCGATTTCTTACAAAAATATAAAAAAATCTTACAACCTGAGGGCGTCATCCACCTTAAAACAGACAGCGAATTTTTGCATGGTTACACCATCGGATTGTTGCAAGGATTAGGACATGAAATATTACATGCGCATCACGATACATACATTAATACTTATGCACCGGAAGAAGTAGTTAATATTCAAACACATTACGAAAAAAAATATCTGAAAGTGGGCAAACCTATTACCTATTTAAAATTTAGATTGAAATAACACGAATGTGAGGGAAAAGGAGAAAGGGGAAAGTCTAGTTGTCACTTCCCGTATTCCATCTAATAAAAAACAACTAAACAATGATTCAGCTCGACATAAAAAATATCATCCGTTCGCAAAAGAACAAAACTGTTGCTAATCTGCCCGGATTTGTAATTCGTTTAATCAAGTGGTGGGTGCAAGAAAAAGAGTTAAATAAGTTGCTCAAAAAAACTTCGCATCTTAAAAATTTTGAATTTGTCGAAGCTTTGAACAAAGAAATGCGTCTTTCGTTTGATGTTAGGGGATTAGAAAATATTCCCGATAGAAATAATTTGATTTTTGTTGGCAATCATGCGCTCGGAGGCGTCGATTTTTTTGCATTAGTACACGCCTTAAAAATGAAAGGTTACACTAAAATTAATCATCCTGCCAATGAAGTACTTATGAGCATAAAACCACTTGACGGTATATTGGTACCGATAAATGTCTTTGGCAAAATCACTGAAAAAGATCGCAATTTGTTAGAAGAAAAACTTTCGGACAACAATATACCCGTAACCATGTTTCCTTCGGGTGAAGTAATGCGCAAATATAATGGCAAGCCTGACGATGGTTTATGGCGAAGCGGATTTGTACGATATGCCAAACAATATCAAAAAGATGTCGTTCCGTTTTACATTCCGTCAGAAAACTCAAAAATATTTTATCGTGTAGCCAATATCAGACGAAAATTAGGAATTAAAGCTAATATTGAGCTGTTTTGGTTGTCACGCGAATTACTGAAACAACAAGGCAAAACCATCACAATTATTTTTGGAAAAGCTATTTCTTGGCAATCTTTTAGCAATGATAAAAACCGACATGAATGGGCGGCAGAAGTAAAAAAAATTGCTTATCAATTAGCTAATCAAAAGTCTTGATATTTATTGAAAACAAATTTCGAAAAAACTTTTGAGCGGGTTAGTAATCAGCGTTTCATCTCGTTTGCCGATAGCATCATTTATTTCTGTATGACTATACACGCTTCCTTCAACCTGACGCACATCTACATTGGCTTGTTGCAAAGCTGAAATAAAATCATCTGCCTCTTGTATTCTATCCGGTGTGCCGCGTTTGGCAATAAAATATTTTGGATATGCCACGCCACTTTGAATATGTCTGATAGGCGAAGCGTCTATATTTAGCTGCGGATCGGTGCCAAAAGCATTTATGTACATATCAACCGGCGGTGAATTTTGTATGTGCTCATAGACATCATATAGCCAAATATCAATTACCGCTACACCTTTTATTGAACTTACAGGAACGCCTGCTTGTTGCAAAAAACGATGATTTGTACCTGTTAATGCTACCAAATGCGCACCTGCACTATGCCCCATTAATGCTAATTTGTTCGGATTGCCACCGTAATCGGCAATGTGATCATAAACCCATTTGACAGCATCTGCTACATCAATATTGTGTTTTGGAAACATAATCCGATTCGGATTGTTGGTTTCATAAGGAAAAGGACTCAATCTATAATTAACACTCACCAAAATATAACCCAGTTTGGCAAACAAATCCTTTTTATTTTCCATCTGATTTGCCTTATCTCCAATACACCAACCACCACCATGTACCCAAACAATAACAGGAAGAGATTCGTTTAACTTATCGCTGTCATAATAGACATCTAAACTTAACAAATCAGTATTTGTTTGTGGAATTGATTTATATTGAATTGTTTGTTTCGTATAGTTCAACTTTGGCACTTCTTCATCTTTTGACTCTTTTTTACAAGCAGACAATGATAAAAGAATGAAAATAATAATGGCAGATTTGTTCATATATATATTGGCTTTTGGCTGTTGGCTGTTAGCTTTTGGATTTTCGTAAGAAAACTACGAACTACAAACTCAAAACTACGAACTCAGAACTACGAACTACAAACTAAATAATCCCTTTTTCACGCAAAGCCCAAAAGCATTTTTCGGTAGCGCTAATATCGGCGGCTGCATCATGAGCGTCTTCAAAATCTTCGCCAAAAAGTTTGATATGTAATTCGGACAATCGAGGCCATTTGTAACCATATCGCCCCGGAATTTTGCAGTAGTCCGTTGAAGCGTGCATTGTACACAAGCGAGGTTTATTGAATAATTGAGAATCCATAGCATTTCGGATAAATTCGGCTCCGACAATCTTTTCGTCAAAACTGATATTATGCGCCACTAAATAATCGGCTTCTGAAATCAATTGGTTAAATTCTTCCAATACTTTTTGGAGACTTACACCCTCTTCAATAGCTCTTTCGGTAGTTATGCCGTGTATAGCCGATGATTCTGCCGGAATCGTAAATCCTTCGGGTTTGATAATATAATCTTGAGCATCTATTCGCTTGCCCTTAGCATCGGACAATACCCAAGCAATTTGTATCATTCGTGGCCAATTATGCACATCGGTTACGGGTGCTTTATAATTGCGTGGCAATCCGGTTGTTTCAGTATCAAAAAATAAGTACATAAAATTTGTATATATATAATGTATAGCAAAGGTACAAAAAAAGCCATATAGATAATCTACATGGCTTTTAATATTTGTATTATTCGATTTTTTTTAAAATGGTAAATCATCTGCCGGTTCTTCCGAAGAAAAATTATCAGCAGGTTCAAAATTGTCGCTTACCGGCGGTGGCACTTCTTGTGGAGCATTGGCAGTCACTTTAGTAATTCGCCAACCTTGTATTGAATTAAAATACTTTGTTTCTCCTTGTGGCGACACCCATTCGCGTCCACGCAAATTGATACTCACTTCTACTTCGTCACCAACGGCAAATTGATCTAGCAAATCACATTTGTCTTGAATAAACTCAATATTGATAAACTGTGGATATTGTTCATCAGTTGTAACAACCATTTCTCTTTTTCTAAATCCGTTAGATCCGTAGGTTTTAGTTTCTGTAATTAATTTTACTTTTCCTTTTACTTCCATAATTATATATTAATTTTTGTTTTTTTCTAATATTAATCTTTCTGACTTTGTTTCAAAATAATTATAAGTTAATACCAGCATTAATAAATATAATGCTGCCGAAACACCAATAATTATATCGTAATACGCATGTGCTGTTAGTGCAATTCTGATAAATATTGTAGCTAAAATAAATGCTGAGTAACGATACATAGTTCTATAATTTAAGGCGTATCGTATGGTTATCAACAACACTAAAATATCACTAAAAATAAGTACCGTGAAAAATGTATGAAATGATGAAACATAAATACCATTTTGCAGCAAATCGCTAAAATCTATGATAACAATTGTCAAAAAAGCAACAAGCAACAACATAGAAATGACACGTTTAAAACGAACAAAGTTTTGTTGTGCCTTATCTGTCCTGCAAATTTGAATATGTCTTTGCTTTTTATATACTATTCCGATGATAAAATAAATTACCAAAGAAACAAAACCATATACAAACATATGTTTTACGGGTTCAATCATTTCATTCCAATTAAGTGAATGCACTTTTGAAAATTCTTGAAATCCGTGACGTAAAAATATCAACGATAATAATTCAAACTGTTTAGCCACCGATTTTGCCACCGATTTGGGCAAGACAAAAATAAGCGACACAATTTCAGTTAGTAGCAATGTTGTAAACGAAATATCTATCGAGAAAAATGGATTTTTAAATAGTTTTAGAATGCCTTTTTCCGGCAAAAAACCATTATCAACCAAGAAATACAAGAGTAATGAGGAAACAAAAATAACGACTAATGCATTGCTAATCAGTCTATGCATACGTTCTGTTTCCCAAAAATTCTTAATTTTTAAGTAAAATTTTTCTAAAAAGATTAATATTTTTTGCATTTAAACATTTTTCAAAGCACAAAGATAATCTAAATTATGATATTTTTTAAATAAAGATGTATATTTGCAAGCTAATAAAGTTTTGTGTCGAAACTTAAAATTAACGAATCAATTTATTAATAATGAACATTAAAATTACCCTACCGGACGGAAGTATTAAGGAGTACCAAAGTGGTATTACACCTTACGAAGTAGCCAAAAGCATCAGTGAAGGTTTGGCTCGAAATGTAATTTCAGCAAAATTTAACGACGTAAAAGTTGAAAATACGACGCCATTAACCACCGACGGTTCTCTAACGCTATTCACTTGGAACGACGATGAGGGTAAAAAAACTTTTTGGCACTCTGCGGCACACTTAATGGCGCAAGCTATTTTAAAATTTTATCCCGATGCAAAATTAACCATCGGTCCTGCCATTGATAGTGGTTTTTACTATGATGTAGATTTTGGTGATGAGTCATTTTCAGAAAAAGATTTTGATAAAATTGAAAAGAAAATGCTTGAATTGGCAAGAGGAAAACACGATTTTAAATTGCGTAGCATTTCAAAAGAAGAAGCCTTAGCCAAATATAAAGCAGAAAACAATCCGTTTAAAGTAGAACTCATAGAAAACTTAGAAGACGGTACTATTTCATTTTGCGACCACGACGACTTTACCGATTTATGCCGTGGCGGACATTTGCCCAACACCGGTTTGATTAAAGCCGTTAAACTATTGAACGTAGCCGGTGCATACTGGCGTGGCGACGAAACCAAACCACAGTTAACACGTGTTTACGGCATTGCTTTCCCGAAGCAAAAAATGCTAAAAGAACATTTGGCATTATTAGAAGAAGCTAAAAAACGTGACCATAGAAAATTAGGAAAAGAACTGGAATTGTTTGCTTTTTCGAGCAAAGTAGGTCAAGGATTACCTCTATGGTTACCCAAAGGAGCCGCCTTACGCGAGCGTTTAGAAAACTTTTTGAAAGTAGCACAAAAAAAAGCCGGTTATCAACAGGTGATTACCCCACATATCGGACATAAAGACCTTTATGTTACTTCCGGACATTACGAAAAATATGGCGAAGACAGTTTTCAGCCCATCAATACACCCAAAGAAGGCGAAGAGTTTTTGTTAAAACCGATGAACTGTCCGCATCATATCGAAATTTACAACACAAAACCATATAGTTATAAAGATTTACCTGTACGTTTTGCCGAGTTTGGCACCGTATATCGCTACGAGCAAAGTGGTGAGTTGCATGGCTTAACTCGTGTTCGCGGATTTACCCAAGACGATGCACATATATTTTGTACACCTGAGCAATTGCTAGAAGAATTTAAAAACGTTATTGATTTAGTAATGTATGTTTTTGGTTCGCTCGGATTTGAAAACTTTACAGCACAAATATCCTTACGTGACAAAGAAAACAGAGAAAAATACATCGGTAGTGACGAAAATTGGGAACGTGCCGAACAAGCTATCATTCAAGCAGCCAAAGAAAAAAATCTAAATACCGTTACAGAATATGGCGAAGCAGCATTTTATGGACCTAAATTGGATTTTATGGTCAAAGATGCACTGGGACGCAGTTGGCAACTAGGAACCATTCAGGTAGATTATAATCTCCCCGAACGTTTTGAATTAAGTTATACAGGTTCTGACAATAAACCACATCGACCGGTGATGATTCATCGTGCGCCATTCGGATCAATGGAAAGATTTATCGCTATTTTATTAGAGCATACAGGCGGTAATTTTCCGCTTTGGCTAACGCCGGAACAGGTAATTATCTTACCAATCAGCGAAAAATATGAAAAATATGCAAAAAAAGTTTTAAATTTGCTGGAAATTTCGGATATTCGCGCCACGATTGACAACCGTAATGAAAAGATTGGCAGAAAGATACGCGATGCAGAGGTTGGCAAAGTGCCTTATATGATTATCATAGGCGAAAAAGAAGCAGACAATGGTATGGTTTCTGTTAGAAAACATAAAGAAGGCGACCTTGGAAGCTTTACCGTAGATGATTTTGTTCAATTTATTAAAAAAGAAGAACAAAAGGATCTGAAAAAATTTGATTATTAACCATAAAAATATAGTACAATAGCAATACGTAGAAGACGCAGTCGAAGACCGGGTAGAGTAATTAAGAAAAACCCGCACCGTATTAACGAAGAAATCACCGCCAGAGAAGTAAGATTGGTAGGAGATAACGTTGATGTGGGAGTTTACCCTATTAGAGAAGCTTTAAGAAAAGCTGAAGAACTTGGTTTGGATTTGGCAGAAATATCGCCAAAAGCAGACCCGCCGGTTTGTAAGATTTTGGATTACAAGAAATTCTTGTACGACCAAAAGAAAAAAGAAAAAGCCATTAAGTCAAAAACCCAAAAGGTTAGCTTAAAGGAAATTAGGTTTGGACCTAACACAGATGATCATGATTATGCTTTTAAAAAGAAGCACGCAATCAATTTCTTGAAAGATGGCAATAAGTTAAAAGCTTATGTTTTCTTTAAAGGACGTTCTATCATATTTAAAGAACAAGGGCAAATTTTATTGTTAAAATTGGCTCAAGATTTAGAAGAATATGGCAAAGTAGAACAAATGCCTAAATTAGAAGGCAAAAAAATGATTATGTTGATGGTGCCCAAATCTCAAAAGAAAAAGAATTAAAAAATTTGATATAAATATAATATAAAGAAGAAGGATTATGCCAAAAATTAAAGTAAAAGCCAGTGCCAAGAAAAGATTTAAATTGACCGGCAGTGGTAAAATTAAAAGAAAACACGCTTATAAAAGTCACATTTTGACTAAAAAATCAAAAAAGCGTAAATTAGCGTTAACACATTCAACTTTAGTAAGTAAAGCTGATACAAAAAGTGTTAAACAACAATTAGGATTAATTTAATCCGGATTGTGGTCAGATTATCAACCCTGGAACAGTGCTAAAAAAATTCGAGAAACGAATGCCTGTTACAAAAAAAATCAAAAATTATGCCTAGATCAGTAAACTCAGTAGCAAAAAGAAGAAGAAGAAAAAAAATCCTTAAACAAGCAAAAGGATACTTTGGAAGAAGAAAAAATGTTTATACAGTAGCTAAGAACGCCGTTGAAAAAGCGATGACTTATGCTTACCGTGATAGAAAAAACAAGAAAAGAACCTTTAGAGGTTTATGGATTCAAAGAATAAACGCCGGTGCACGCATGCACGGAATGTCTTATTCTAAATTCATGGGCGCTATTCACGCTAACAATATCGACCTAAATCGTAAAGTTTTAGCCGATTTAGCAATGAATCACCCCGAAGCTTTTAAAGCAATTGTTGACAAAATTAAAAAATAACATTTTAACGAATTTATATTTATATCAATAAAATAGCGAGAAACTAAAGTTTCTCGCTTTTTTATGTTTATAAAGTCATTGCTTTATTGTATAACTACTTTTCGATAGATTTGCTTGTTGCTGGTCTTAGCATAAACCATATAAATACCCGCAGGCAATTTGGCAATACTTAAACGATGTGTACCTCTTGATAATTCGGTATTAATAACTTGTTGCCCTGTTAAGTTAAACATAGTAAAGCTAACATTATTTTCAGTTTTTACAACCAATTGCTTTTGCGCATTGGCAAAAACAGAAAAGTTATTATCCAAAATACTATCATTAACTGCTGCACCGGGTGAATAACGATATGTGAAAGTTATAGCGCTTCCTACTTGAGCACCTGCATCTTCTGCATATATTTTAATAACATAATCTTTTGGATATGTTGCAAAATTAGGGTTCGCGTCGCTATGTTGCAAATCAATATCACCTGTCGATGTTGCAGCTCCCGGCGCTAATGAACCACCATCATGAATAGTGCCAACAGGATTTGATGGATAACATCCGCCTACCCTACCATTGCCAAAACAATAAGTCAATTCGGAACCATCTGTGTTTGAAATACTCATAATCTCAGTCATAATGGTATATGACGAAGAACTTGTATTAGTCATGATAATACTCGACTGAAGTTGATCTTGTGTTACCGTAATAATACTTCCGTCAACTATGGCATTTCCACTATTTTCATCTAACAAACTAAACTGCGCATTAGACAAAAAGCTCGATAAAATAATGCTGAAAAATAATATTTTTTTCATAATAAATAATTTTAATTGGCTATCATAATCTTTTTAATTCCTACTTTATCTCCTTGTATTAGCTTGGCAAAATATATGCCATTAGGTAATGCGTTAAGGTTAATTTGTTTGTTGTTTGGTAAATTTTCTTCTTTATAAATTAATGCGCCCGCCATATTGTATATTTCAACTGACATTTCGGCTACATTCTCGAACATAAAAACACCTTCACTTGGATTAGGATAGATGTTTACCGCTGCAAAAAAGGCATCATCGACATCTGCTGACGGATAAGTAGAGAATGGTTTTCTACTGGAACTTGAAAAATGTCCGTCACCGTTCAAAACAACTGTTTCTCCTAATAATGGACCTCCTGCCGTAACAAGACTATAGGCTCCCGCTCCGTAAGTCATACCGTCACCGTAGCTGTCTAATATATAAAAAGTGTAACAATCGTTATCATTTAATGTAACATTATGAGTATGCAATTGTGTACCGTTACTTGACAAATCTGAATAAGGACCACCACTTGCTACTACGGTGTTACTATTATCCACTATTTTCCAACGTGTTTCTGACCCATATCTATCTTGCGTAATTTTAACTATATAATCTGTCCCAAACCCTTCATTGTTTGTTTTAATGATATTATTGTCTGTAAATGAATTGTTTGAGGTATCCTCATCTGCCACACCATTGACAGAAGTAATCTCCGCGTTAAAACTATTTGTATCTAACACTGCAAATGTTAGTTGCGGCAAATCGATAGTTGTTTTTCCTAATGGTAAAATACTACCTGTCCAATTGTATGTTTGATTGTTTCCGTTTAGACCATAGCTAATAGCCATAGATGTTATTTCTTGTGAGCCATAATTTTTTATACTAATTTTTGGAGAAAATTGACTGTCTGAACAAATTTCCGAGTTATATTCAGCATCTATTAAAACGGCATTGTTAGCATAAGGCAAATTGGTATAAGTAATAGTACCTTTACCTGCATTGATAATTTCTTGATGTGTTTCGGTAACAAAAGCAACAACTTTTAGATTACCCATTTCTAAAGGCACGCCGTTAATATCTGCCGGCAATGTATATGTGTATTGCTGTTGGAACAATGCTCCTTGTGTTGTCGTCGATATTGTTTCGCCCCACTGTCCTGTAAGCAAATGTCTTAACATGTGCATGTGATTGTAATTACCATTCGGCAAAACTTGGTTAGGATTTCCCGAACTACCGGATTGCGGTCCTTCAACGTTGTCTTGCAACAGAGCAACATTTAGCAAGTTTGTTGCTTCCGGCGAGTTTCCGGTATAATAAACCTCAACATTTACCGTCATTTCACGGGTTTGAAAATCGACAGAAGTTTCAAGCGCTACATTACAATAAGCTGTTTCGCCTAAAATTTGTGTTGCGGCACCTGACCAGTCTCCTCGTCCCATGGCTGTGGCGTTTCCTGAAAAAACATGTCTGTTTACCGACCCTGACGGATAACCGGTTAATCCTGTTTGACCGGCAATAGCAGCGCCAAAATTTGTCCTGAAATCAGGCTCGCCGGCTTGCGGGTTTGCAAACCTACCTGTGTGGATATTTATTAATACAACATCATTGGGGTGCGCATCTTCAATAAGTTGTGCGCGTCTATGACCATCGGGGCAATAACCGCAATGAATACCTGTAAATTCTTCTAGTACTACCTTTTTGTTCTCTTGTGTGTGACTGACGGGTAATTGTGCAAAGCTAAAACTATAGCTTAAAATCGTTAATAGTAATAATGTATTCTTTTTCAAAATTATTTGTTTTTGTGTGTTTTTCAAAAGTAATAAAAGCATCTTTGCAAACAAAACAAAGATGCATTAAAATATATAAAATTGTCAACTTTTATTGTTTTGATAATAAAACAGGGGTTATAGATAAAATATCGTAAAAATTATTCGTTTTCGAGTGCTTGTTTGTAAGCATCAAATTTTGCTTTTTCTTCATCTGATAAAATAGGGAAATCTACTTTCAACTTTTTCAATTCTTCTAAAAGTATTTTTGCTACAATTAATCGCGCTGTGGGTTTATCATCGGCAGGTACTACATACCATGGGGCATGACTTGTTGAGGTTTCGTTCAACACATCTTCATAAGCTTTTTGGTAATCGTCCCAATAACCTCTTTCTTTCAAATCGGCGGCATTGAATTTCCACTGTTTATCATCTCGACGAATGCGACGTAAAAAACGATATTTTTGTTCATCTTTTGACAAATGCAAGAAAAATTTAAACATTTTCATGCCATTTTCGACTTGCAAACGTTCAAAATCGCGAATTTGACGAAAACGTTGTTTCCAAAATTTATTATCAATATCTTCTAAATTTTTAATACCATAAATATTTTGATGTAATACTAATTGCGGATGAATACGTGCAATTAGAACATCTTCATAATGCGTACGATTATGAATACCAAATTTTCCACGCTCAGGCAAAGTCAATACATGGCGCCAAGTATAATCGTGGTTGTGCTCTAAATCTGTGGGTTTTTTAAAATCAAATACTTCGATGCCACTGGGATTGATATCCTTAAAAACTTCGCGAATTAAACTATCTTTACCGGCAGTGTCCATTCCTTGTATGCCAATATATACGGCAGGGGTGCCGGCGGCATAGATTTTGGTTTGTATTTCGGCAATTTTTCTTCTTACTTTTCTCAATTCCTCTTCTATTTCTTTTTTAGAAGCATCAAGATTAATACGCGTAGGCAATTTGTCAATTTTTACCTTTGTGCCTTTTTTGATTTTGTAGTCTTTAAGCTGAATCTTTTTCATTTTTAATTAGTGTTAATTGATTATTGTCTGATGAATTATTGACGGCTTAAAATTAATAAAAAAATATTACAAATGATAAATAATTTATTTTCTAAATTTATTGTATTTTTGTTGCTTGTCATATTTAACATATATATATAATGTCAAAAAACACAGAAAACAATCTTCAAAACAAACATATTCATTTATTTGATATGATTAAAACACCTGTCAGAAAAGATGCCGAACAGGTAAGTGATCAAGAAAAAATGATACAAATTGAAGAAAAAATGAAAGATATCTTAGATATTTTAGGTCTCGATCTGAACGATGACAGCCTGAGTGGTACACCCAGACGTGTCGCTAAAATGTATGTAACCGAAATATTTAAGGGGTTGAGCAGTCAAAATATGCCTAAACTTTCGTCTTTTGAAAATAAATATAAGTACGGCGAAATGCTGGTTGAAAAAAATATCAGCGTATTCTCAACTTGCGAACATCATTTTTTACCCATAATTGGCAAGGCACACGTGGCGTATATCTCGACCGGAAAGGTCATCGGATTGTCAAAAATCAATAGAATTGTTGATTATTTTGCGCGTCGTCCGCAAGTGCAAGAACGCCTGACGGTACAAATTGTTGATGCTATGAAAATTGCCCTCGACACCGAAGATGTGGCTTGTGTGATTGATGCTAAGCATATGTGCTTGGTATCCAGAGGAATAAAAGATATTACCTCATCGACAATCACTAGTAAATTTACAGGAAAATTTAAAGACCCTGAATTACGAAAAGAGTTTTTCCAACATATCAATTTAGACACACAACATATATAAACGATAAAAACAAATTACCATGAACGAATTAAAAATATACAACTCACTTACAGGCAAAAAAGAAATTTTTGAAAGCATAGAGCCCGGACATGTCGGTATGTATGTATGCGGTCCTACGGTTTACAGCAATGTACACTTAGGCAATGTACGCACTTTTATTTCGTTTGATGTAATTTATCGTTACCTGAAATTTTTGGATTATAAGGTGCGTTATGTACGCAATATCACCGATGCCGGTCACCTTGAAGATGACTCTGATGAGGATAAAATCTCAAAAAAAGCACGCCTTGACAAGCTCGAACCCATGGAGATTGTACAAGAATACACTATTGATTTTCATCGGGTTTTAGATTTGGTCAATAATCAACCCCCAAGCATTGAACCTACTGCTACCGGACATATTATTGAGCAAATCGAAATTACGAAAGATATTATTGAAAAAGGATATGCTTACGAAAGCAACGGCTCTATCTATTTTGATGTTCATAAATACGATAAAGAATTAAGTCAATACGGAATATTAAGCGGCAGAAAACTGGACGAGTCTATCAGCAATACTCGTGAGCTGGACGGGCAGGATGAAAAACACAATCCGCAAGATTTTGCCCTTTGGAAAAAAGCAAGTCCACAACATATTATGCGTTGGCCATCGCCTTGGAGTAATGGCTTCCCCGGTTGGCACTTAGAGTGTACTGTAATGAGTACCAAATACTTAGGAGAGCAATTTGATATTCACGGTGGCGGAATGGACTTAAAATTTCCTCATCACGAGTGTGAAATTGCCCAAGGAAGAACAGCCAACGGCGTTGACCCTGTAAAGTATTGGATGCACGCCAATATGCTTACGCTTAATGGCAAAAAAATGAGTAAATCGACAGGAAATCATTTACTGCCTAACGAAATATTTAGTGGAGAAAACAAGATTTTGAGCAAAGCTTACTCGCCGGCAACAACACGCTTCTTTATGCTACAAGCACATTATCGCAATATGCTCGATTTGTCAGAAGATGCATTATTAGCTGCCGAAAAAGGCTACAAAAGATTGATGGAAGCCATAAAATTAGTCGATAAATTGCCCGAAAGCAAAGAAAGTTCGGTTAATGTTGACCAATGGATTGATAGTTTATACGAAGCAATGAACGACGATTTTAACACACCCATACTGATAGCCAACTTGTTTGAAGGAGTTAAAATGATTAACCTTATCAACACCAACAAAGCAACAATTACACAAGCAGACAAAGAAAAAATGGCAAAAGCCATCAACGGATTTTCATTTGATGTTTTAGGTTTGCACAAAACTGCTGTTGACAATGCCGGTAATCAATCCTTTGACAAAGTTATACAAATATTGATTGATATTCGTAACCAAGCAAGAGCCGAAAAGAATTGGGCGCTTACCGACCAAGTTCGCGACGAATTGCTCAAATACGGTATTCAGCTTAAAGATGGTAAAGACGGCACTACTTATAGTTTTAAATAGGGGAAAGAACTTTTTTATTATATCATTACTTTTTTGCATTAATGCAAAAAAGTAATATTTCGTTTTAATCCGCTGTACTTGGTGCGTTTTACGGCTGATTTTCTAAAAATATCACGAAAAACTTCTTCGGTAATTTCCTCCCAATCTTGCTTAGTCATTGACAGCAAATCGGGGTGTGGATTAAAAAAATCTTCGTTGTGTGCTTGCGAGAATTTATTCCACGGACAAACATCTTGACAGGCATCGCAACCAAACATCCAATCGTCGAACTTGCCACGCATATTGCTTGGTAATTCGTCGCGGAGTTCTATGGTCATAAACGAGATACAACGCGAAGCGTTAATTACCTTTTCGGGCAGAATAGCATCTGTCGGACAAGCATCGACACAGCGAGTGCATTTACCACAGTGGTCTGTTGTAAAAGGCTTGTCATAATCGAGTTCTAAATCGAGAATAATTTCGGCCAAAAAGAAAAAACTACCTTTATCTTTTTGTATGATTAACGAGTGTTTTCCCTCCCAGCCTATTCCTGCTTTTTTTGCCCATATCCGTTCCATAACAGGAGCCGAATCGGTAAAAACACGTGCGTCAACTTCGCCAATTTCTTCTTGTATGAATTGCAGCAAAGTTTTTAGTTTGTCTTTTAACAAAAAATGATAGTCTTTGCCATAGGCATATTTGGCAATTTTATAAGTATCATTTATTTGTGTTTTCTTCGGAAAGTAATTGTAAGACAGCGAAATAACACTTTTGGCTCCCGGTACTAATAAGCTTGGATCAAGTCGTTTATCGAAATGATTTTCCATATAAGACATTTTTCCGTGATAGCCGTTTTGCAACCATTTTTCAAGACGCGGCGCTTCCTCTTCCAGAAAACCGGCGCGCGCTATTCCCACAGATTGAAAACCGAGTTCCAATGCTTTTTGCTTGATTATTTGGCTGTATTTTGCAGTCATCATATTTTTGTTGTTGATGTTTTTTTGTGAAGAGTAAGAACACAATACCTTAGCACCTTAATACCTTAACACCTTAACACCTTAACACCTTAACACCTTAATACCTTAACACCTTAATACCTTAACACCTTAATACCTTAACACCTTGTCTCCTTAATACCTTAACACCTTAATACCCTGTCTCCTTCTCCTCATCAAAAAAGACTGCCTTGTTCGGGGTTTTTAAATTTGCCCAAATGTTTATAAGCAGTGTCGGTGGCTTCGCGTCCGCGAGGTGTACGCATCAAAAAACCCTCTTGGATTAGAAAAGGTTCATAGACTTCTTCTATTGTTTCGGCATTTTCGCCCACGGCAGTTGCCAAAGTACTGATACCTACGGGACCGCCTTTGAATTTATCGATAATTGTTGTCAAGATTTTGTTATCCATTTCATCTAAACCATGTTCGTCAACATTGAGTGCTTTTAGGGCATATTTGGCAATTTCAATAGTTATTGTGCCATCTCCTTTTATCTGTGCAAAATCTCGTACACGTCGCAAAAGTGCGTTGGCTATACGCGGAGTGCCACGACTACGCCCTGCAATTTCGATA